>JAKBBS010000149.1 GCA_021808425.1 Actinomycetes bacterium | reverse complement strand
CGTTCCTCACGCGTTCCACTAAGGCGGAACTGCACACTGAACTGTGCAACGAGTGCCATCCGTTCTACACGGGCAAGCAGAAGCTCGTCGACACAGGCGGGCGAGTAGAGCGCTTCGAGCGCCGGTATGGGCGACGGGGACAAAAGTAGCCGTATCACGAGCGGCGTCTCGCCGGACCGAGCAGGTCCGCTGAGCAATCCAGGCGGCCCGGAGCGCCTGGATAATCTCCGACAGCTGAAGTTGAAAACCCTGGTCAGCGACCGCTGGGGTCGAGGTCGCGCCGAGAATACGACGGCACGGGCGATCCCGGGCGGAGCTGTCCTGATCGAAGAGTCAGCATCTCACGCGTGGATTCTGATCGATGACGGGGAGCCGGCAAGGTTTGGTCCTGGGCAGCTCGTGTCCGCAAGTCGTGGCGTCCGTTCTCTGGATGTCCTGGTCGACGGTTCCCCGTCAGCCGCCGGAATAGTCGCTCGACGAGCCCGGTACCTAACCGGAGTATCCGTCTGGCAAGTTCACGGACGAGCAGTCGAGCGGGCATCGCCCGCTGCGGTAGTGCACGATCACGACATCGCTCACCCCCAGACTGTCGCCCTGCTCGAATCCCACGGCCTCGAAGCCGTGTTCGAGCACGGTGTACTGCGTGGCGAGATCCGAGGCCTAGAAGTGGCACGCACCGTCGGAGATCGCCTGGAGGTGGGAGTCGGACGCCACGACCGTAGTGCTCGCATAGAGATGCGCCCTTACGAGGACGTCGACTCCGCCCTAGAGGAGGCTGCGGCAGCAGTACGTGGCCTTCGACGTTCCTACGCTCCGCCCCATCCGGCGAACACTCTTGCCCGGAGCAGGTGGCTGCGATCAGTAGTTTGCTCGAATCCCCAAGTGATCGGACTGGTGACAGCATCACCAGTTGCGCCACCGCTCCCGTGGTTCGATCTGAGCGAAGTGACATCGTCGCCTGCTATCGGAACAGACACGTTGGGGAGAAAGGTGGTCGTCGTTTTCTCCGTCGGCGTCGACCCCGACCTCGTCCCAACCGCCGCCGATTGCTACGCCCACTATTCGAGTCCGGGTGCCGCTCTCTGGCTCGTCCTTCCCGAAGGCGACGACCTTCCAGTCATACGGAGCGCCGCGTCTGCTCTTAGCATCGAGTTCGATATCCGGCTTGTACCTCGGCGGTGGAAAGACTTCGGAACGCCAGGCCCCTGAACTCCCCCACAGGTGCGAGATTTCCACTTGTGCTTTGACGCCTGAGGCGCGAAAGTACGAGAGAGGCTATGAGAAGGGAAGCTCTCGTATTAGGGGCGGCGATGCTGCTGTGCGCCGGCTGCTCCAGCGCGGGCCGCGCTAGCGCCACTTCCGCCACGTCCCCCGCCGTCACCCCTGCCACCCCTGCCGTCACCACGCTGCCAGCGGAAACGACGACGCCGGGTACCGGTATCAACCCTGATGTGATCCCTAGTGTTATCACGATCCCGTATGTGGATGCCGTGTTCAAGGTCCTGGAGCATTTGGACGGAGACGTCTCCCGAAGTCTCCTGGCAGCGGGGCGGCTAACGCCGACGGCTACCAGCTACCTCAGATCGATTTTCAACGATCCACTTTACGCCAAAGAAATATCGATTGCTCAACAGGGCATCGCTGGGAGTACTTCAAATGTGCGGCGTCCTCCAGGGGATGTTGTTTTGAAAGTCGTCGACTTGATTTCGGCGTCCCCGACTTGCATTTTCGCCTCGACGTCCGCTGACTACAGCGCAGTTCTGATCAAACCGGAGACACCTCCAGCTTCCGCCTATATTGGCCTTGATCTTAAGCAGGTAGGCACCAACAATGGTTCTGTTAACCCGACGCCCTGGGCCATTTTCTTTAACGCAGTATTTGTTCAGGAAGCGGTAGTACCAAACCAATGCGCAAGTCACTCATAGCTGTCTCTATCTTCGGTCTGCTGGCACTGCGGAGCTCACAGTATGCCGCTGCTCTTGGCTCGCAGGCCGGTTGCTTCTACGGACCTTTTGGCGGATCGGTTGACTGCGGAGGGGGCTTCACAGTTACGATCCCCGGCAGCCTCCCCCCGCCGGGCCCTCCGCCGCACCCAGTCCCCATCCCGTCCTCGCCGACGTCGTCACCACCGACAACCACCCCGACACAGCCACCTTTGGTTCTAACGGTCGCGCAGGGGCCGAATGGTCCGTGTATCGCCTTGACAGCTCAGAACGCAGCGGTCCTCGCCGCTTACCAGCTTGTGCACATAGCTCTGTGCCCTCCGTCGCCTGCGACGGCTGCGCCCCCCACCCAAGTAGTGAACCCGACAACAATCGCTGTCAACTTCTGGAACTCGATCCCGCTACCGGTCCCTGCGCCACGGATACCACCGGGTTATGCCCTTGCCGGAGAACCTGCGTATCTCGTGACTGGCGGTACTACCAACCCGGCACCTTTCACCGAATCAACTCCCCTTGGACTCCTCACCGTCACCGCTACTGGGAGTTACATGGTCGACTGGGGGGATCCGTCGCAGAGCGGTCTGTCTGGTCCTTACGCCTTCGAGGGTACACCATACCCGAATGGTCAGATCTCACACGTCTACGATAACTCCGGTAGCTACAACGTTATTGTTACAGAAAACTGGACTGCGAACTGGACTCTCGGTGGGCTCTCGGGCCAGGTGGGAGGCCTCTCCACAAAGGCAACTATTGCTTCGTTTCAGGTCAAGCAACTGCAAACTATCTTCGCCAACTAGCGACTAGCGACTAGCGAAACGAGGTGTGACTGGCCCTTTTGGGCTCGGAATCGGCTCGCCGTAAAAACGATTGATACTTTATGCTGGCTATAGCTGTATAAAGTATCAATCGTTTTGGGGCGACGCCCTCCGGTTTGCTCCCGGCTGGCGATGCCCGGCGGGTGGCTGCCGGCGGGTGGTGGCGGTTGTCGCAGTGTCATGAAAGTGGGGCGGGCCCCGACCGACTGCCATTGGGGCCGAGGAGGTCGGTGTGCACGAGGATCCGAGCGACGGGAACTGCTGGAGCCTTCTGCGCGGCCGCAGTCAATCGTAACCGGCGGAGTCGTAGCCAGGGCCAGAGCGCCCGGTAGGCTCGTATGCCGTGCTGGATCGTCTCGAAGAGTTGGAACGCGAATACGAGGCGATTCTGATCCAGCTGTCGGACCCTGCTGTGGTTGGCGATCACAAGCGCCTGAGGGATGTTTCGCGCCGTCATCGTGAGCTTGAGCAGGTAGTCGTTGCTTTCAGGCAGTACAAGGCGGCGCAGGGGGATCTTGCGACGGCTCGGGAGATGCTTGCCGATGCCACGTCGGCCGAGGACCGAGACGCCATGCGTGCGGAGGTCGAGGCCGGAGAGGTTGCTGTCGCGGGTCTGGACGAGCGCTTGAAAATGCTCCTGCTTCCGAAGGATCCGAACGACGGGAAGAACGTCATCGTCGAGATCCGAGGAGCGGAAGGTGGGGAGGAGGCGAACCTCTTCGCCCGGGATCTGTTCGAGATGTATTGCCGCTATCTGGAACGCAAAGGCTTCGGTCTCGAAGTTATGTCGACGGATCCATCCGACATGGGCGGCCTCAACCAGGTGACTTTCATGGTGAAAGGTGATCCAGCTTGGGCTCACTTCATGGCTGAGGGCGGCCCGCATCGGGTGCAGAGGGTCCCGGTGACCGAGTCCCAGGGACGGGTACACACGTCGTCGGCCACGGTGACAGTGCTCCCAGAGGCCGAGGAGGTAGACGTGCAGATCGAGGAGAAGGACTTGAAGATCGACGTCTACAGGTCCACCGGCCCGGGTGGCCAGTCGGTGAACACGACCGACTCGGCGGTAAGGATCACCCATTTGCCGACTGGGATTGTGGTCGCAATGCAAGACGAGAAGAGCCAGATCCAGAACCGGGCGAAGGCGATGGTGGTACTGCGGTCGCGGATCTTGAAGGCCGAGCAGGACCGACAGGCCGCTGCAGTATCTCAGGCGAGGCGAAGCCAGGTCGGCGGCGGCGGCCGTTCCGAGAAGATACGGACGTACAACTTCAAGGAGAACCGCGTCACCGATCACAGGATTGGCCTTACGCTTTACAAGCTGGACAAGATTATGGCGGGCGAGCTAGACGAGATCATCGATGCGCTCATGGCCGACGAGCGTGCCCGCCAGCTTGCCGGGGAAAGCCCGACTGAATGAAGCCCGGAGCGCTGATGGCAGGGCGCGAAGAGTTGGCTTCGACTTGGGAGTCGTTACGTATTTTCGCTGAGTCGAGCCTTGGAAGCCGCCGCGAGGCGGGATGGCTCGTCGACGCGGTCAGGCACGTGCCCGCCGCCGCTGGGGCAACGCCTGCGAGCCGAAGGGGGGCTGACCCACCGACGGAATTGCAGATCAGACTCGTTCGGGAGTTGGTCGAAAGGCGCCTTTCTGGCGAACCCTTGCAATACGTGCTGGGCGCCTGGCAGTTCCGCAGTGTCGAGCTTGGTGTCGACCGCCGAGCGCTAATCCCGCGCCCAGAGACCGAGCAGGTCGTCGAAGTCGCCCTACGAGAACTGAGGCGAGTCGCAGCACTCCATCATGGGGCGTGCGGGATTCACGAGGGGGGGGAAGCCGTCTGGGCCGCTGAGACGGCCACGCGGGACGAGGAATGGGATGAGGAGGCGGAAGCGGTCCACGTGACGCCCTTACATGTCGTTGACCTCGGGACTGGCTCGGGCGCAATAGCGATGTCGGTTGCATCAGAGGTGCTGGCATGGCCCGATTGGGCGGGAGGCGGAGACCTGGCGCCGGGAGCCGAGAAGTCAAAGTCGGTGGACCTCGTGGTTTGGGCGACAGACATTAGCGCCGAGGCGCTGGAACTGGCCGAGGAGAATAGGAACCGCATCGGCGATTCGCTCGGCCGCCGGATCCACTTCCGCCAAGGCGATTGGTGGCGGGCGCTCCCCGACCAGCTTGCCGGCAAGGTGAGCGTGGCTATCGCGAACCCGCCCTACATCTCCACTGACGAGATGGCGACCCTCGATCCTGTGGTCAAGGATTGGGAACCTCGATCGGCCCTCGAGGGCGGGCCTGCCGGCACCGAAGCGCACCGGGAGATCCTCTCCGATGCGGCCTTATGGCTTAAACTGGGGGGTGCCGTCATCTTGGAAATCGCTCCTCACCAAGCGACAGATGTGACTGCGCTAGCGGTCGCGGCAGGCCTGGCCGACGTCGAAGTCCACCTCGACCTCGCCGGTCGAGAACGAGCCGTCGTTGCCAGGCGCAAGCCGTGAACGGGCCTTCGCGCGACGGCGGGGGCGGGTCGCCTGGCATGATCCTCGGCGCGCTCGGGGATCCGCCTCCCAATGAAACCATCAAGGCAGCCGCCGACGCGCTCAAGAGCGGTCTTGTCGTCGGGATCCCGACCGATACCGTCTACGGGCTGGCCGTCGATCCATGGCATCTCGGGGCGACCGACCGGCTGTTCGCCGTCAAGCGACGTCCACGGAATGTGGAGCTTCCGGTGTTCGTCTCCGATGTCGCTCAGGCGCTCGAGCTAGCGCCGAATCTCGCAGGCCCCGCGAGGTTGCTGATGGAGTCATTCTGGCCGGGGCCGCTGACGATAGTTGTTCCAAGGGGTCCTGCGATCACAGCAGATCTGGGTGACAACACCGCGACGATCGGTTTACGCTGCCCGGCCCACCCTGTGCCACTTGCGCTTTGCGCTTCAAGCGGACCGTACGCCACCACCAGCGCGAACTTGCACGGAGAGCCGCCCATCCACGAAGCGTCGGTCCTCGCCCGAAGTCTGAAAGGCGTGGGTTTGGTTCTCGACGGTGGCCCATGTGACGGCGAGCCGTCGAGCGTGGTCGAGGTGGGTGAGGGGCCGCCCCGGCTCATACGGTCAGGGAGGATCGACTGGCTGGATATACTGAGAGTTGCTTCGACTCGAAGTTAGAATCGAAGTATTAATTCTTCGCGAAACTTCTTGCCCGTCCGAGTTGCCCGCTCCGCCCCGCGCGTGCGATGATTGGGCACGTGCCGGTCCATCGACACGCAGAGCCCAGAGCCGAAAGACCAATTCGACCAGCGAGATCACTTCCGACAGAGGCCCATGGACAAGCAGCGGCCAGGTATAATGGCGTTCGCCGGCATCGGTCTGACCAATGCAATCTGCCTCGCGGCCGGATTACTCGTTGGCTGGATCGTCGACAGTGCGCTGGGTACGTTGCCGCTTTTCCTGTTCACCGGCCTTGTTTGCGGAATCGGCGCTGGAGTGCTGGCAACCAGGGCCGAGTACAAGCGATTCTTCTAGCTGGCGAACCCGGCTGACTCCAACACTTCTGACATCGAGACTACGAGCGGAACCTTGCTGACTGCCTTTCCCCTAAACGAGATCGAGAAAGTGGTGCGCCGCACCGCTATCGCCGCCATCGTCGTCGGAGCGATCGTCTCTGGCGTCGTGGCTTTGCTGGGAACGCCTTACTTCGCCCCCGGGATGGCCATAGGTTTGGGTCTGGCTGTTGCCAACCACCGCGTGTTCCAGTCCTCGGCGATGCGATTCTCCACTCCCGACGGGATCCTCAGCCGCAAGCCTTTCGCGGGGAGCGTCGTTTTGCGCCTCGGGGTGTGCACTGCAGTGGCGTTCGGCCTGCTCGTGGTGGATCGCCCGGTCGGCTGGGGGGTCGTGGCGGGACTGGCGATCTTCCAGGCGACGATGCTTGCCAACGCGCTGGTTTCCCTCCTGCGCTACCAGCGGCGGGGCCTTACCGAAACTGAGTCCGACGATGTCTAGCTCGTCGCGCCTCGTGGCGATCAACATCCCTGTCGGCGATCACGTAACGGGGAAGGTTGCTGGATTTACCCTCAACCTGGACACTATCTGGACGACCGTCGCTGCCTGCCTGATTGTCGTCGGTATGGGCCTGTACCTGGCACGCAAGGCGACGAGCGGCGTTCCTGGCCGGCTCCAGCTGTTCTGGGAGGGCGTGGTCGGCTGGATTACCGACCAGGTCGGCCAGAGCCTCGGACCGAAGTACCGACACGTCGTGCCGCTGGCCGTCTCGTTGTTCATGCTCATATTGGTTGCTAACTGGTTGGAGATCCTGCCCGGCCTCTACCACAACACCGATTACAGCCCCGCCCCGACAGCTGACGTCAATCTGACCTATGCGCTTGGTGCCCTTGTCTTCATCCTCACCAACGCAGCCGGCATCAGGGCCCGCGGCATCGGCGGCTACCTCAAGCACCTCACGCGCAAGCCCCGGGTCATGACACCGCTTCATATCCTCGAGGAGCTGGCGAAACCATTGACGCTGGCGTTGCGGCTGTTCGGGAACCTTTTTTCCGGAGGGATAATGATCGCACTGTTGATCAGCTTCCCGCTGGCGTTCGCCCCGGCGAGCCTGATTTTCACACCGCTTTGGAAGCTCTTCGACATGTTCATCGGAGTAATCCAGGCATTCATCTTTGCCCTTCTCACCATTCTGTATTACCAGTTTGCGATAGAGGAGGGGCACTAATGAGGTCTCAGACAAATCAAGACAGGAGAAGCGTAGGAACATGGCAGCAGTAGCAACCACCCAGAAGGCCATCGAACTAGCTGGTGCCTTCGCCGGAGGCGGCTTGGCGCTTGGCGGCGGGGCTATCGGCGCCGCGATCGGTGACGGTCTCGCCGGCAGCCAGACCATTGCGGGTATCGCCCGCCAACCCGAGGTGCAGGGCCGCCTCTACACGACGATGTTCCTGATCGTCGGTCTGGTGGAGGCCATGTACTTCATCAACCTGGCGTTCGCAGCGCTCTTCGTGTTCGTCCTGGCCACCGGCAAGTAGGCGACCGGTGGAAGTCGCATCGTCGAACTTCCTCGTCCCGAACGGGACCTTCATTGTCGAGCTGGC
>JAKBBS010000009.1 GCA_021808425.1 Actinomycetes bacterium | reverse complement strand
TAGGCATCGGTGGCCACCTGCCGCCCGCTGCCGGCTCCGCTAGTCGCGGGGCCCGCCGACAGCCGTCTAGCGACGAGATCGGCCTGACTGGAAAAAGTATCGGGTTCTTTGATCATCGCCACTCGAAGCCTAGGTGAAAGAGCGCGCCAAGCGGCCGGAGCGGGTTTCGCTGACTGACGGTCTCACCTCGTCGCTACGATCCGCCGAGCGGCTGGACAAGTCGGTTCGGTCGTCAACTCTGCGAAAGGTCAGTGATGAAGCGGTCCAATCACATTACGACGGGTCCGAACCGCAAACCTGGGAGGGGAGGCCACCTGGCGATGGTCGTCATTGTTGCCCTCGCGACTGCCTTCGTCATATACGGCGTCCATTCGAGCGAGAAGAGCATCGCCATTCACCGCGGCGGGTCGACCTCATCGACGACGGCTCCGGCTACTCGCACCGGCGAAACGATTGGGACGACCACTGTGGCGTCGAGCGTGCAGGTCTTTGACACCGACCCCGCCCCGACGACTACGACGACCTTGGTCACTCGGACGACCGTCACTTCTCTCGCAGCAACCTCTCCGACGCTCACTCACGGCAAATGTCGCAGCGGGGACCCATTGGCGAACGTCTACCACCCTTACCGGCTGCGCATCGTCAAGACCTGTCTCTCGGTAACCGGGACGGTTGCATATGTCAGTGACGAACGCGATGGCGACGTCCACGTCGACCTGTCACTTCCGAGCGACGAGTCGTCTCTGCTCGATTCGGCGAACGTCGCTGACGAGTACGGGAACCTCGTGACGGAAATTGTCCCGGCCGACCGACCGGGCTGCACGCCGGGTGAGCCGCCACCTCTACCGCCGACGGCGTACAGGTCACCGAGCTATTCCTATGGGATCTGCACTGGCGCAGATTTGGCGACGCCGGCAGTCGGTACTCGGGTCGTGGTGACCGGCCCCTACGTGCTCGACAGTGATCATGGTTGGATGGAGATCCATCCCGTGTGGTCAGTTGTCCCGTCGGGCTGAGACGACTCCTGGGAAGCTGTTGGTGGTCGTCTCATCCATGCGTCAACATGTCGGAAGATGTCAGGACTCCTGGACGGCCTGGACCCCAGCCAGCGCGAAGCGGCGGAAGCCATCTTCGGGCCGGTATGCATCATCGCCGGAGCAGGGACTGGTAAGACCCGCACGGTCACATACCGGCTCGCCTACGCAGTCATGACCGGCCAGCTGCACGCGGAGCGGGCGTTGGCCGTTACCCATTCGAAGAAGGCGGCAGCGGAGCTAGGAGAGCGGCTTAGCGGCCTTGGCGTGGCTGGGGTGGACGCGCGCACCTTCCATGCCGGCGCTTTGCGAGTCGCAGCCCAGTTCTGGGCCGTCACCGGCCGACCGGGAGAGTCGCCCGTCGTATTAGGGGAGCGCGATTCATGGCGCGTCTGGCGCGACAGCCTTCGCGCCGTGACGGGTAAGGAGCCCGACAACGTGACCGTACGGGAGGTCACGGACGAAGTCGCGTGGGCCAGAAGCCGCCTTGTGGGCCCCGAGGACTACCAGTCGGCGTCGTCATCGGCCGACCGCAATCCGGGCGTCGACCCTCGAACCGTGACCGAAGCATGGCAACGCTACACGAACCGCAAAGCCGCGATCGAGCGTGTCGACTTTGCTGACCTGCTCGAAATCGCAGCTGATGTCCTGCACGCCGATCCTCAAGCCGCACTTCGGGTGAGATCGCGGTGGGCGCACGTAACCGTTGACGAATACCAAGACACCGACCCGGCGCAGCAGCGGCTGCTCGACGCGATCGTCGGAGACGGCCAAGATGTCTGCGTCGTCGGAGATCCGCGCCAAGCCATCTACTCCTGGAAAGGAGCCGACCCCGGCTACCTGACGGATTTCACCAGACGCTACCCATCGGCGCGGGTGATCAACCTCGAGCGGAACTACCGCAGCAGCCCCCAGATCCTCAAGTGGGCTAACCGAGCCGCTGTCGACAGGACGGCCAAGCCATTGGTTGCAACCCAGCCGGCGGGTCCTTCACCCAAAGTGCACCGTCTGGAAACCGAGTCCGCGGAAGCGTCCTGGGTTGCCGGCGCGATCCGCCGCGTGCTTGCGGCCGGAACCCGGCCGGCGCAGGTCGCTGTGCTCTACCGGTACAACTCGGCCCAGGCTCGTTTCGAGGCTGCCATGACTCGCGCAGGCATAGCCAGCCGGGTTGCCGAAGACGTCACGTTCTTCGAGCGGGAGGAGATCCGCTCGGTGCTTGCGCGATTCGGGACTTTGGCTCGAGCCCAGCCGGACCGAGATGGAAACGAGCTGCTCTTGTCGGTACTCGGTGACGCCGGCTTCGACCCGGACTCACCGCCCGCCGGCCTCGGTGCGGCCCGTGCGCGTTGGGAATCCTTTCAGGCCCTCGCGGAGCTGGTCCAAGGGTTGTCTGGGGGCAGCGGTAAGTTGTCAAGCGATGCCCGCACCACTCTCGGGGAGGTCAACGCCTTAGCGAGACGTAATGTCGATATGGGCAGCGACGGTGTGACGCTTGCGACTTTGCATAGATCCAAAGGATTGGAGTGGGACGTCGTGTTCGTCGTGGGCATGGCCGATGGTTGCGTCCCATCGAGCTTTGCCACGACCCCTGCACAGCTCGCCGAGGAGGAGCGGCTCCTGCACGTCGGGATAACCAGAGCGCGAAGGGAGCTGCATCTGACCTGGGCAGCGCAGAACGCCAGAAATTGGGACAACCGACCGAGCCCATACCTCGAGCAGCTGTCCGCCAAATCTGCAACCTCGCTCCCGTCGCCTCTCGCGCCGCCTCGCAGAACGTCCAAGCCGACACGGACCAGCGGCCGGCCGACCGGTGCCGCAAGCCGTCCTGCAGCTGCAAGGGTCGCTCCACATTCGATCAGCTCGTGCGCGCATTGCGCCGAGCCGCTCAAAGGTGCGTCGTCGCGCCGGCTTGGTGTCTGCGCCGACTGTGTTCGCGCTGCGCCCGGCGCGCTTGGTCGCATTGCAAGACAAGCCATCCAAGTTTCGCTCGACGCAGCGAACGCAACTGGAAAAGTCCCGGAGAAACTGTTGAGCGGAGAAGGCCTCCTGCGCTTGCTCGACAAACGCCCGTCGACGGCGGAGGAGGTAGCGGCGACGCTCGGCGTCAACATGTCCGGGAAGTGGGCGAACCGTATGGCTGCCGTTCTCCACGACTCGTGACGGCTCGGTTGCTTTGACTAAAATGGATAAATTGTCACGTGGTGTTCGACTCGACTTCGCCGACGGTGAAGGCCGTCGCTGGCGCACTATGCATCGCCTCCTCAGCCGTGTTGATGCGCCTTGCAGGATCGTCGGCCGTTGCCGCTTCGCTGTTTAGGTGCCTTTTCGCTCTCCCGCTGCTCGGCGGGTTGGTATTGCTGGAACGCAGGCGCGGGGTGCAGCGACTTGGTCAGCGTTCCAGGTGGCTGGCCCGTGGGTCCGGGGTTTTCTTCGCAGCCGATCTGGTCGCGTGGTCCCATACCATTTCGGCTGTCGGCGCCGGGATGGCGACTGTGCTCGCGAACATGCAAGTCGTGTTGGTCGCCTTGTTCGCGTGGAGAGTGTTCGGAGAGCGCCCGAGCCGAAGGTTCGTATACGCAGTTCCCGCGATGATCTGCGGGGTGGTTCTCACCGCCGGGGCGTTCGGAGCGGGACCGGGAACCAGCCGCCCGCTGCAGGGCGCTCTGTTCGGACTGGCGTCGTCGGTGTTCTACTCGGCGTTCTTGTTGATAATCAGGGAGGCGAGAAGTCCAAAAGCGGTGTCCGTACCAGAAAGAGCGGCGGAAAATTCCGGAGCCGCGCAGGTGCTATTCGAGGCTACTTTCGGGGCGACAGTCACTTCTGCAGTTATGGCCGTCGCCTTGCCTGGATTCGCGATCGGCCGCCCGTGGCCTGCGTTGGGTTGGCTCGCAGTCCTCGCTGTCAGCTCTCAGGTAGTCGGATGGCTGTTGATCACGGTCTCGATGCCGCTGCTCAAGGCGTCCGTCCTCGGGGCGATCCTGCTTGTGCAGCCAGTCGGATCAGTTGTGCTGGCCGCAGTCGTATTAGCGGAGCGCCCCTCGTTTTCTCAGATAATCGGTATGGTTGCCATCCTTTTCGCCATCAGACTCGCCGCTACCGGTGCGTTACCGATCAAGAAAGTCTCAGTTAGCCCGGCTGCGCCTCAATGACGACGTCGCACGCGCACTCCTCGCCAGCCGCCCGTCGCGTGTGGAAGCCGTGTTCTAAGACGAGCCGATACGGGTAGGTCGCGAGACGATGCAGATAGACAGGAACTGCGACGACGGCGACGGGGTTGACTTCCTCATCGAGGATCACCGACGATGCGAAGCCCTGTTCAAATCCGTCGACGGCCAGACCGTCTCGGAGGAGACACCTGTTGTGAATGAGATCATCCGCTGCCTCTCGGTCCATGACGCGCTAGAGGCCGAGTACCTTTACCCCTTCATCGAAACCCGTCTACCTGACGGTAACGAGCTGGCAAGGAGCAACATTGGTGATCACGTCGAAATCGCTGCATTGCTAACGGAAATCGATCGCAGGAGGCCGGACGAATCCTATCGTGGCGAGTTACTCGTCAAGGTAATCACGAAAGCGCGGGCGCATATCGTTGAAGAGGAACGGAACCTTTTTCCTCAACTTCGTCGACACCTAGCCCCTGAGGAGCTGACCCGCTTCGGTGCCGACCTACGCGCCGCAAGCAGCAAGGCGCCGAGCCGACCGCACCCGCACGCGCCCCGCTTCAGCGTCGGCACCCATTTCGCAGCTGCGATGCTGCGACCGGTGGATCGTCTCCGCGACACCTTTGGTCGCCGGCGCTAGTTGGGGAGGAGTCGCATTCCTAACCTGTACACCCTCATCCAACAGGACCACCGATACATTCAAGGGCTCATCGATCAGCTAACCGCCGATCCTGCCCAGGTCAGCTACGACGACACCGCCCGACGGCACGTCGCTGACTTCTTGATCGCAGCGGAATCTCGCCACGAAACGGCCGAAGAACTAGTCCTGTGGCCGGCCGTCCGCAGGCGTGTCCCGGAAGGCCACAGTCTTGCCGAGGAAGGGCTCCGCCAAGAGCACGAGGCAAAGATCGTTCTCGATGCCCTCAGGTTCGGCAAGGGCGATTCACTGCGGCCCCTTGCGTTGGAGTTCAGCAGTCTCGCCTGTGCCCACATGGCCTTCGAGGAGCGTTCGATCCTTCCTGCGATCCGCAAGGCGACGCCCTGGCCGGGAGGCTGGGTGCTTGGTTTCAAGTTCACGATGGCGAAAAAGATCGCACCGACGCGTCCTCACCCAAATGGCCCGCAGCGACGGCTGGGTCTCCTCACCCGCGGGTTATTCACTGCGGGACTTGATCGCCTGCGTGACAAAGTGACCGGCCGGAAGGCCTGAACACCGTGGTGATACGTAAGTTCGCGCATGTTCAGGCGGCAGGCGTTCCGCCGTCGGGCCGCCAGTTCGAGATCAGTCACGGCGAACAGCGGGCCACCATCGTGGAGGTCGGTGGCGGGATACGCACCTACGAGGTGTCCGGACGCCCGGTCCTCGACCCTTACCCGCTCGACTCGATGTGCGACGGGGCACACGGGACACCACTCATCCCGTGGCCCAACCGGCTCGGCGACGGTCGGTACCGCTTCGATGGCGTCGATTATCAGGTTCCCCTAACCGAGCCGGACAAGCGCAACGCTATCCACGGGTTCCTGCGCTGGCGCTCCTGGCAAAACGTGGAGCAATTCGAGTCTCGGGTCACCATGGGCACGCTCTTGTACCCGCTGAAAGGCTACCCGTTTACCCTCGATATCCAGGTGGCCTACGAGCTGGGAGATAACGGGCTCACCGTCGCCACCACGGCCACTAACCTCGGCGAGCAAACCTGCCCATACGGGTGCGGTCAACACCCATACCTGTCGCCTGGCGCTGGATCGATCGACGAGTGCTCCGTCTACCTGGACGCAGCCACCCGAATCCTGACCGGCGACGACCGCCAACTCCCTGAAGGTCGCGAGCCGGTGAAAGGGACCCCCTACGACTTCCGCAGCGGGAAACGGCTCGGGGATCTCCGGCTGGACTTTCCATTTACCGACCTGTCTCGCGACAATCAGGGTCGGGCGTGGGTTCGCTTGTGCGCACCCGACGGGTCAAGTTCCGAGCTGTGGGTCGACGAGCACTACCCGATCGTCGAGCTGTTCACAGGCGACACTCTCGATCTCGACCGGCGCCGACGAGGGATGGGCACCGAGCCGATGACCTGTCCGCCCAACGCCTTCCAGAGCGGAGACCACCTGATCCGACTCGATCCCGGACAGTCGGTTATGACCGTCTGGGGTGCACGGATCGGACGGTCGTGATGCCGTGCGGCTCGATCTAACACCAGCGGTCGTACCCCCCGCTAGAAGCCAGCTGCTAGTCACGCAAAACAAGTTGACAGTTTCACAGGCCACCTTGGATTCCCTACAAGAATACGTGGTTTGAGGTGAGTTAAGCAAACGGACCAGGTGACAGCTCGCCGGCTCGTGCTGAACCAGACGGCAGAACCGCCGAGCAGTCGAGCGCTATACAGGGTCGACAGGTCCGACCGTGAGAAAGCAGACTTCGGTCGGCCCCTCACTTTTGCTGAGCGAAGCCCTCTTTCCCCGTGGGTAAAAAAGCCAGTCGTCGCGGAGAGTCCAAAATAGGGCGAAGGCGGTGTCGCCATCCGCAGTGAGCGAATCGCGACGTTTTACCGAGCCGCCTTGCGGGTAGGACAACAATTGGGCATCAGCCACGACAGCGGGCTACGAGAGACGACACTGCTCCAAGAGGGAGACTCCTTTGACTTCAGTCCTTCACCGGCGCCGATCCGTCATTCGCCGTGGCGGCCTCGGCCATCGCGGAGTCGCCGCCTTGGGCCGTGTGGGTCTCGTGGCCCGTGGAGTACTCTACGTGGTGCTGGGCTATCTGGCTTTGCGGATAGCGTTCGGAAACCCTACCAGCACCGCCAATCGGGCTGGCGCGCTCCATACTCTCGCCCGCCAGCCCTACGGAAGTCTCCTACTTGTCGCCTTGGCCGTCGGCTTCGGCGCCTACGCCCTGTGGCAACTGACGCTTGTCGGGGTCGGCGGGTCGTCACGCGGACAAGCCGTCGGCGCGGCGCGACGGATTCTCGCATTGGCTAGCGGCGTCCTCTACGGTTTCTTTTGCGTAACCACCGTGGCCTTGGTCGTCGGTTCCTCCAAAGGCACCGGTGGCTCGTCGAGCGCCGCCGGCTGGACCGGGAAGGTCATGGCCCACAGCCACGGCCGGCTCGCCGTGGGCGTGGCGGGTGCCGTCGTGGTCGTCGTTGGACTGGTCATGGTCGTCGTTGGACTGGTCATGGTCGGCCGGGCGCTCTCAGGACATCGCGACGTCGCTCTCAAAGCGATGAGCCGCTCCACCCGCCGGGTCGTCGAGGGATTGGCGAAGGCCGGCCAGACCTCCCGGGCCATTATCATCGTCGGTGTCGGCGTATTCGTAGTACGGGCCGCCCAGTCGTTCGACCCGGCCAAGGCTAAAGGCCTCGACGGGGTGCTCCAATCCTTCGCGCACACAGCGGTCGGCCCGTGGCTGCTTGTCCTCGTAGCAGTCGGTGTCGTGGCCTATGGTCTGTACTCCTTCGCAGCGGCGAGGTACGCCGACCTGTAGTTGCGCTTCGGGCTTCCGACGAGCGGACGTGTCGATCCTTCTTCAAGTCGACGGGCATGTCGACGCTGTGAGGCCGGCCCTTGGGTGGCCGCTTCAGCCTGACGAACATAGGTTGTGGCATCACCGCCGACGAACGTCGTTTTCGTCGCTGTCGCGCGCTGTGCGGATCAGCCGGGTTTAGACATGCGGTGTAAGTTGTCCTCAGCGCGACTCTGCAGCAGTGCACGCTCGCCCCCGTTTCGCGTGCGTGCCGCTGCCTCGATGAACGCTTTCGCCGCGTCGGCGTATAGTCCGGTGCGCTCCAGAAGGTCACCGCGGACGCTTGGGACCAAAGGGGAGTCGACGAACGTCGCTGCGTCCAGGTTCTCCAGAATCGCGAGCCCGGCAGCAGGGGTGAAGGCTCGTCCGTGCGCGACTGCCCGGTTTACCTCGACGATCGGCCCGGGTGCGATCTCGGCCAGGACGTCGTACAACTTCGCTATCTCGCGCCAGTTCGTGTCCTCGGCGCACCGTGCTCGGGCGTGATGGGAAGCGATCGAGGCCTGCAGGAAATACTTTCCGACCGGGATCCCGCTTACCGCGAGCAGTTCGGCTTGGCGGAGTGCGGTCAGGCCCCGGCGGATGAGTAACTGATCCCACTTGGTCCGGTCCTGCGCTTCCAGCAGTATCGGTTCGCCGTGTTCGTCGAGCCGGGCACGCATTCGAGAACCTTGTATCTCGAGGAGAGCCTGAAGTCCTAGAACGTCGGGCTCGTCCGGAGCGAGCGCCGCCAGCATCCGGGCTAGGCGCATCGCCTCGTTCGCTAGGTCGGTACGCATCCAATCGTCTCCAGCGGTGGCGGAGTACCCCTCGTTGAAAATCAGGTAGATCACCGCCGTCACGTCGTCGAGGCGCCTGGTCCGGTCCTGTCCGGTCGGGAACTCGAACGTGGCCTGAGCCTCGCTGAGCGTCCTCTTGGCACGAGAGATCCGTTGACTCATCGTGGATTCGGTGACCAGGAAGCCGCGTGCAATTTCGCTGGCGGTGAGGCCGCCGACCAGGCGGAGCGTGAGCGCGACCCGAGACTCCGGGGTCAAGAGCGGGTGGCAGCACAAGAAGATCAACCGCAGCACATCATCGTCGATGTAGTCGATTTCTGCGTCGAGGTCAGGCATCCACTCCTCCTCTCCCAGGAGCTGTGTCTGGCAAAGCTGTTCGGTCTTGCGGCGAAAGTTGTCGGTTCGGCGGAAGTAGTCGATGCTGCGACGTTTGGCGATGGTCATCAGCCAGGCGGCCGGGTTGGTGGGGACGCCAGCAGTGGGCCACTGTTCCACAGCGGCCAGCAGCGCGTCCTGGGCGAAGTCCTCGGCGAGCGCTAGGTCTCGGGTTAACCGGGTGAGGGCGCCGACGATATGGGCCGACTCGGCCCGCCACGCGGCCGTGATCGACTCGGTCGTGACGTCTTCTGACACCGAGCCAGCGTATTGAACGCGCTGCATCGAGGAAGGCCACCAGCGGCGGCGTGAATGCCCCTCCGCATCACGCAGCTCCGGCGTCAACGGCCGGCGGCGGCTCTGGGCCGTCGGAGATCTGGCGCAAGGTGGCGACCATGGAAACCTCAGGCCAGTACTTCGCGTGCAATTCGGCGAACTGTTGCTGGCCAGCGACGGCCTCGTCGAGGGTGTCGTAATGCATGATCGCCCAGCCGCCGACGACCTCTTTAGCCTCGGAGTACGGGCCGTCGACGCGGGTTATCTCGCCCTTGCGCACTACGAAATTGACCGTGTCTTCGCTGCCGAACAGGCCGCCCCCGTCGAGGAAGTGGCCCAAGGTCGCCTGCTCGCCGATGTGGGTGCCCATCGCCTCGAACAGCGCCTGCGGGGGCGCCCCGAGGCCCTCTTCCATCCTTACGAATCCCATGAAGCGCGGCATGTTGATCAGTCCTTTCGATTGAAGTGAGTTGCTGTCCCGAATGTACGTCGAACGGCTGAGGGGTTCTTCGACATCGACCTAAAAGCTTTCCAGGTCATAGAGGCACATCGACGGGGCCGTTGTGGTCGAGGTGCCAGAGCCGAGTTGCGAGAGTCTTCGACGGCGTTTCCGCTACTTGGCGTTGCCGGCGCGGAAGTACGCGATGTAGTCGGCGACGGAGCGTTCGGTGTCCCACTCGGGTTGGTAACCGGTGTCATGGTGTAGCCGGGTGATGTCGAGGTAGCTTGGCGGCACGCTCGAACCGGGTTCGAGCTCGACATCGAATCGCGGCACGATCAATTTGATGGCTGCGATCACCTCGGCGTTGGTGGTCAGCCTGCCGGAGGCGACGTTGTATGTCGTGTGGGTGAGCGTGTCGGCTGTTTGCAGCAGGGCGGTTGCTTGCCCGAGGTCATAGACGTAGCAGAGGTCGAGCCCGTCGTCGGCCTTGAGGCGCCCGGCGACTCCGGAAAGGTCGACGGGGGTGCCGGTTGCTGCGGCGTGCACGAATTGCGGCGCCGGGAAAGCGAAGTTGGGTAGGTGGCCGAGCGGGCCCCATGCCCCGCTGATCCGCAGGTGGATGATGTCAAGCCCGGTGGCCTGTGCGAGGTGGTTGCCTACCAGTTCGCTGATCTTCTTGAAGGTTGGGATCACGTGCGGGGCGGTCAGCGGTACCGGCAGCTCCTCGCTCAGCGCCCCGGTATTCGGCAGGCCGGCGTAGACGCCGATAGTGCTGGCGAGACTGAGGCGCTGCACGCCCCACTCCTGGGCGACATTGATGATGTTGAAGAGTCCGCCGAGCGCATCGCGTGCGGCCTGCGCAGGCGCCTCGTCGGGGCTAGGCGGCCAGGGCATCGACCCGGCCATGTGAACGATGCCGGTGATTGGGTAGGCGCTGCCGATGGCCCGTAGCGCGCCCAGGTCTTCGACATCCGCCTGGACCGAGGCGACTGGGGCGGTGAAGCGTCCGTCCGGTATCTCGGGGCTGCGGCGCTGGACAAGTACGCATTGCTCGCCGAGATCCAGCAACGCCTGCACGGTGGCGCTGCCGATGTGGCCAAGTCCTCCGGTAACCAAGATCATCATGTCTCCCGTCTATCTGTTTTCTCTGCTGATCGTCAGTATATCTGACGATCAGGCGTCCTCGTACAATGAAGACAATGGATGGACGCTGGCTCCGCTTAGCCGCCAAGAGGGCGAGCAGCTACGGACTCTGTTGGCTCGAATCCTGGACCGCAGCTGACGCTGGACCCTTCGGAGCTCGGTGAGCAACGGGCTCACCCCTGAGGCTCTGGCGCCAGGGCTTACCAGACTGGGGTGACCCTGTTCGTTTGAGGCGTGAGGCGTGAGGCCCTATGCTGTCTTCATGAAGCGTACGACGATTATGCTCCCAGATGACCTTGATGCCAGGATCCGTCTCGAAGCCCGGCTACGGGGTGTCTCGATAGCGGACGTCGCACGGGAGGCTATCGAGCGCTACGTGCCCGGCCCGGCGCCGACAGGGCGATTGGGTTTCTTCGCCATCGGCGAGGGGGGACCGATCGACGCCTCCGAGCGGGTGGACGAACTGGTCGGTAAGGCGGTAGCTCGCCGACGCAGGCCTTCGCTGTAGTGCTTATTGTGGACGCAGGACCGCTTTACGCCGCGGCGGCTCGGAGTGATCGTAACCACCGTCGTAGCGTCGAGTTGCTTTCTGGTGCCGAGCGGCCTCTCCTCGTTCCAGCTTTGGTCGTTACCGAGGTCGGCTGCTTGCTCGCGGACCGGATCGGTGCTCATGCCGAACTTGCGTTCGTCCGTTCGATTGCGGACGGAGAACTCGTCGTCGAGCCTGTGCTCGACGCGGAGTGGGACCGTATCGCCGGCCTCACCGAACAATATCTCGACCTTCCACTCGGGATAGTTGACGCCTCGGTAGTTGCACTTGCGGAGCGACACCAAGTCGGTGTGATCGCAACGTTTGATCATCGACACTTCTCCGTCGTGCGACCAACTCACTCGTCAGCGTTCACGCTCGTACCTTAAGTGGGTCGAACGGCCCTTCGAGTAGGCAAGCTACGAACCGGAAGTCGTCTCCGGCGTAATCCCAGGGAGTCCACGCCGCCGAGGTAGGCGACGAGTTTGGCGCCCAGCAGGTCTCGGAGTTCTTTGACCAGGACGGGCGTGTCGGGGCGGGTTGCCTGAGCGCGCACTGGTAGCTAGGTACGGGCGGGAGCGGTGGCTGCCATGTACTGAAGGTATTCCACCGCACCGACCCAACCGGCTTCTATCAGCTTTTATCAACCCGTATAAGCAAATCTGTTATACGTCGAGAGATAGTTTGATCGTCGATGCTGAGGGAGTATCGGGAAGTCTCGGCGAGCGAGCCGACCTCGTAGAGGTCGCCCCAAAGCGTGTCGAGCCCGGTAGGTTCCGTTGCTGTGCGTGCGGTCTCGGGGTGGCCGGTCGTGTCCGGCGGGTTGGACGGTCGGTGCCCGCATATTGCGGTAGTACGGGAAGTTTTCCTGTCATGGTGCCAGCCGGTCGAGGACCGCTTCGGCGGGGGGTGCTGCCGCCATTTCGGCTCCGAGTTGCCTGGCCGCTGCCCGGTAGGACGGTTCGGCGAGCACGGAGCCTGTCGCTTCGCGGATCGCCTGGACGTCCGTCGGGCCGGCGGGGCGGCGTCTCCCGTCGGGTTCGGGTGCCCGGGCGACGAGCGTGCCAGCGCCGGCTCGGGCTATGACACGTCCGTTGGTTTCTTGGTCGGCGAAGGCCGGGACGACGACCACCGGCACCCCGGCGGCGATAGCCCCCCACACGGTGCCCGACCCGCCGTGGCAGACAACTATCGCGGCCTCGCGCAGTATCCGCGTCTGGTCGACCCACTCCTCGACGTGAACGTTCGCAGGTTAAGAGCCGATCGCAGCCGGTTCGAGGTGGCCGCCGGTCGTTAGCAGCACCCTCACCGGGAGAGCGCCCAGGGCGTCGACTACCGCCCGGTAGATGGTCGCCGCGCTCTGCAGGTAGCCGGTGACGGTGCCTAGCGTGGCGTACACGAGCGGCCCGCTCCGCTCGTCCCACCAGTCGGGCAGCGGCGCCGCCGGCCGGGGCGTCGGCGGGCGGTAGCGGATGGTCGTGGCCCACGGTGACGGGTCGAGCGACGCCGGGAAAGCGGTGAGGTACGGTTGGTCCCGGACTTCTTCGACGACGCCCGGGCGTTGCGCTTCTAAGACGGGCGCGGCCACGTCCAGGCAGGCCGCTTCTCCCGCCGCGAAGGTGATGGCAACCTGCGCTGCCGCCACGTGGTCGGGCCGGGCGAGGGCGGACGCCCACTCGCACGGGTCGCGAACGACAAGGTCGGGCCGCCACGTGTTGAACGCGTCGCGGGCGGCGGGGAGCATGGCGCCAGCGGCGAGGCGGGCGAACAGTTCTCGCTCGGCGAGCGCCCGAGCCTGCTCGGGCGAGGTGACTGGCAGTTGCGCTCTGATGGCGGCCACTACCGCTTCGGCAGGCTCGTCGCCTTCAACGTAATCGACGGCGATCGCCTCCACGTGAGAGGCCATCGATGCGGGGGCGAGCACCGCGGTGATGTCGCCGCGTCTAGCGGCAGCTTCGAGTTAGATACCTCCCTCGCACAGACCCCAAGCACGGACCTCCTAGCCCCAATAACTCGCCCCCGCTCTACCGGTACATTTCCCCCCGAACGCCGGGTCCCGGACGTTACTTCTCGGTTGGTTTGTCGAGCGTGAGCCGTTCGATGGGCTGACCGGTGATATCTGCGATGAGTTCGAAGTCCTTGTCGTCGTGGAGGACGGTGAGCTGGGCCATCTCGGCGGTGGCGGCAATCAGCAGATCTGGGATCGATGTCGCTCGGTGCTGACCGCGTTCGCCAAGCGCGACCTGGACCTCCACGGCGCGGTCTTCGATAGCTGGAGTGAGGTACTCGATGGGCATGCGGGCCAATGGTGGACGCTCGAAGCGGGCTGCAAGGTCCGTGCCGGACCGGGCGGAGAACCCGACTTCGAGTCTGGTGACCGTGGAGACTCGGACCAAGCCGCGCTCAATCCGCCCGGCCCATTCTTCGGCGTCAGCGCTGCGGCCGAGGCGAACCAGCGCCGACTTGTCGATAAGCCAACTGGTCACGACCAGGCTTGTCGCATGACGTCATCGTTGGCGAGGTCGGAGAAAGTATCGGCGAAGACAACTAAGTCTTTCACGCTGACGTTGTCGGTAGTCTTGCTGCGCTCGCGGGAAAGGGTCCGGCGGATGTACTCGGAGCGCGATAAGCCGACTCGTCGAGCCTTGGCGTCTATTGCGGCCAAGACGTCATCCGGCAAGTCTCGAATCAACACGTCGGGCATTCGTCCTCCTCGCGATCGCCATCGTGATATCGCATGATATCAGGGTTTACAGGGGAGCGGAATGGCATTCCCATGGTCACTCCTCAGGTCTCACGTCTATGGTGCGAAACCTCCCTATCGCTCGTTGTGACCATCTATGAGGATCATTGCTGATTTCCGGCTCCGAGGCGGTTTCGTCGGGTAGAGGCTCACGGAATTTTATGCTCGGCAGTACGGACGGCCATTGAGAGTGTTCAAGCAGACTGTCCCGCCGAACCGCGCCCCGCCGATCGGCTGGTACCTCACAGTGAGGAGACAAGACGGGAGTTCCGAGAGAACGGCGATCTCCTGGCTCCCAACCAGATATCGGCAGGGCATCGGAGAGTCGGCGAAGCTCACCTTGAGCGCGAGCGGTTTCGATCCTGTCACCGGTACAGATCGTTCGGCTTTGGAACAAAGTCAGGCGGCTCATGCAGCCCGTGACATCTACACGCGAATCCTCGCGTTGCAGGGGGCGGGGGGAGCTCTAGCCACGAAGGCTAGGCCCAGGGGTGCCTGGCAGCGGCGACGACGTCTCCGGGGGCCTATGAAGGTCCGGCGGTTCCCGCTAATGGAGTTCTGGGCGAGACAGGCAGGCTCGATGGAACAGCAGTCACCGACCAATGGTCACGTAGCGCGCACCGGACGCAGCTGCGGCCGAGCGAATCGCGAGACCGTCGTCGCCTTCCCAGACGCATAGGCTGGCGTTGAGGTGCTCTGCGGCAGCGACGGCTTCGGCCCCGAGGGTCGAGACCCGCTGGACGTCGCAGATCTCGGCCATCCGATACGTGAGGAGCCGCAGGGGCACGACCTCGACGCTGGCGGGCAGCGTCATGAGCGTATGACCCAGTGCCCGGCGGCGCTCCAACGACCACGACCCGGTGAGAGTTCCGCCGCGCGCCGAGACGACGCTCTTCGACAGTCGGTAGAGGTACAAATTCGTCGTCGCCGGCTGGTGGTCCCGGAGGATGCAGCTGAGCTCGACTCCGATGTCGTCGGCGAGCAGGTCCCTCAGCAAGTGGTCGTCGAGCAGCGCCTTGGTCAACAGGTGGCGAGGTCGGGGTCGTCGCCGAGCGCACGAACCCGCTCGGCGTGCTCGTCCCGGCTGAGGAGATCGCCGAGTAGTCGTCTTCCTTCGCCCTTGGGTACCGCCAAGACGCCGAAGCCGAGGTCGAGCACATCGACAGGACCGCCACGGTCGAGCTGCCAGCGGTGGCGGGCCGCTGCCGGCAGAGACATCTGTCCCGACGACGACACGACGTACTCCTGGATCTCGCTCACGCCCTCCAGCGTACTTGGTAAACAGGTGGTCGTCACCAAATACCGTCCACCGGTGACGCCTAGGTGCCGCTCGGGCTATTGGGGGGGTCCGGGGGGATCGTGAGTTTGGTAGCGCGGGCAACGCAGTCGTGGAGGAGTTGTTGTTGGTCGGGCCAGTCGATGCTGGCGATGGCGGTGGTCACGTTGATGAGCCCGTCGAGGGCAAACCACAAGATGAGGGTGTCGTAGGTGGGGTTGGTGCTGGTGGAGATGCCGGCGTTGACGCAGTCGGTGATGGCGTTAGTGGCGATGTTTAAGGTGGCGCCAATCAAGGGGTTGGTGTCGGGGGCCAGGTAGTCGCGCTCTGCCCATGCGTCGAGCGAGCGTCGTCCGAGCAGCATGCGGTAAGTGGCGGGGTTGTCTTTTCCGTAGGCCAGATAAGCCCGGGAGATGGCCATGAGTCGGCCGGCGGGGTCGGTGGTGGAGTAGGCGGCGGCGCTGAGGGAGCTGTGTAGAACGGCGGTCTGGCGGGCGGTGACGGCGTCGATGATGGCGAAGGTATCGTCAAAGTGGCGGAAGATGGAGGCGACCGCGGACAGCTCGGCATATGACTGCGCTGGTTTGTAGCTCGGCGAGGTCCGGCCGTAGCTACCTAACGCTTCGACCGACTCAAGGTAGCGGGTCTGGTCTCGAAGCCGGCGCACATGACTACCACGTCGGTGCTCCATTGCTCACCTGAGGCAGTGCGAGCGGCGACGCCGTGAATCTGTGTTGCGGCTTCGTACAAGAGGGTCAGGTTCGGTCGCGATTCTCTACCTTGGTCTCCGATACTGGTCGCTACGTCACTGGTGTCACAGTTCCCGTCGACGCAGGGATCTCTTCCTGAAACGTGTAACTATCGCCAAAGGTCGAGGACACAGACGTGGGCCGCAACTCAACACCACTGGGCCGCTGCGAGCAAGGATCGTCTGACCTCGTCCCCGTCGCCGGGCCCTCCTCGCGAACTTTGGCCGCCCTGTCCGGTTTGATTAGGTCCGGTCTAAATAAGTGGCGGCGGGCCGGCTGCTCCGTCTCAACCCTGTTGGGCCGCTACCGGCCGTCCCGTTTGCGGCTGCTTGCTTGGCGAAGTTTGGACACGGTTTGGGCGAGGGAGTCATCGGTGCCGACGTTGCCGGGGAAGACGACGCATATCGGCCCGGAACCGTCGGCTGGCGCCCATACGGGTATCATGCCTGGAAAGAGTGGTCCTGCCACGACTGCTCGTCGCATCCGCAGGACTTTGGTGACTGTATCTGCGGATGTGATCCCGCCTTTGGCGACAATCCATCTCGGCTGGCCGAGTGTAATGATGGATGTGAGCGCCTCGACCAGGGCGCTGGCGACTTTGCTGGCGATTTCCACGTTCCCGCTGACGGTCGGGGCACGTTTTAGAATTCGGTCTGTGCAGATCATTACGTCGCCACGCTCGAGGGCGGCTGCTCCGTTTGCTACGAGTTCGTTGATGGCGTGGGCGCGTAGTCGGTCGTCGAGGACCGTGGTGACGTCGAGGTCAAGTTGGGTCCATCCGCCTAAGTGAAGCGCGTTTTCTACCTGACGGCTGGAGAGCGCTACGTGAGAGCCGACAACAACCAACCCGTGCCGGCCGGTGTTCTCGTCCAGGAATGATGCGAGCGTTTCGGGGCTGAGCGGTGAGCTGGCGGGGATTCCACCTAGGCACCGGGCGAGCGTCGGTCCGCAACGCACGTCGACGGGCTGTCCTTGCGCTCTTAGTTCATGGATACCTGCCCCTATTGTGATTACGTCGTCGACTTCTACTGCATCGACGACGCAGGGCGCTCCGGGTGCGAGCGTCGCTATGAATCGACGGACCTCCTGTGGGCCGCCGGCGCGTAGCTCGCCAAGGCCAAGAACAGCGACCTGCGATGCTGGCCACTCGCCTCGCGTTCGTTCGGCAACCCAATCGCGAAGATTAGAGGACCGGAAGCCGAACGTCGGGTCCTTAGCGTAGTCCGTGTCCGCGACCGGCACCATGCCATGATCTGTCCGAACGTAGTGGATTCCGCCTAGCGTGACGCGGCCTGCTTCGGGGTAGGCAGGGCAGAGAAGTAGGGGGGCCGGATGGCCGCTCGGTCTGCGCGCCAGTTGAGCCAGGATGTGGGTTTCTAGTGGGAAATGGCCCCGAAGCGTCGAGTCCCCGCGGCTCACGATCGATACTTGTCGGCCGACGCGTTTTGCCATGACGGTGACTGACCGGGCGATCCGCCGGAACGTGTCCGCAGCGGCCCGAGGTCCCATCGCCCGGGTGTTGGTGAGTATAAAGAGAGTCGGATCTGCTTCAATAAGCCCCCAGCGCAGATCGTCGAGGTCGGCGGATGTCACGATCGGTACGTCGCTGACTGTTTGGGATCCTGTGGGGTCGTCATCCATGATGACGATGACGTCACCGGAACTACGAAGCGACATCCGTAGCCAGCGCTCGAGGTCTCCGGCGGCGGCTGGCCAGGGGGCCGGGATGCTAGCGCCGAGACCGACCGTCACTTGACGGGTAGTGTGTATACGTATATCCTAGCTGAGCGAGTGGCACCGGTGGAAGGAGATAGCATGGGGACCTCATCCGCGCCGGTGACGGCGGGGTCGTTTGATGTGGAGAGACGCGTCATTCGGTTCGGTGACCTCGTGAGCTGTAACGAGGCGTTCATCGATTGCCGGACACCGGGCTCCGAGCGGAAAGAGAATTACGCGCTGATTGGCCCTGGCGTGAGTCAGAGCAGCGGCCAGTTTGTGAACCTTGCCGAGCCTCATGGCTATAACGTGGGCGCGGCAGCGATGCCGCATGGTGTCGTTAACTCGCTCCACCTGCATTTTACTGCTGAAGTATTCTTCAATTTCGGGGGAGAGTGGAGCTTCTCGTGGGGGACTGACGGAACTGATGGATCGTATCTCTCCCACGAGGGTGACATCATTTCGATGCCGACCTGGATCTTCCGGAGTTTTGTCAACGCTGGCCCCGATGACGGCTGGCTTTTTACGGCCCTGGGGGAGGACAATACTGGTGGCATTATCTGGGGTCCGTCCGTTTTGAAAGACGCGGAAGCCTTCGGGTTGTTCCTGACACGGGAGAATGTTCTGATCGACCGGTCCGTCGGTGATGCTCTTCCCGAGCCGGCACGGCTGATACAGCCAATCCCGGAGAACGAGAGGGCCGCCTTACGCCACTACTCGGTAGATGAGATCCGTCAACGGGTGACGACGTTGGCTGAGCGCAGCTTCTCCTCGCGAAGCCTTCTTTGTTATCCGATTCCCGGGGGAAGGGCGGAGCTGGCTGCGGTCATCGGTTACGGTATGACTGAGGATCGAGATCAACATCCGAGGGTGACAAATCCTCACGGTTTTAGTGTGGCGTGGCTCCGGGCTGCGCCGGGAGAGGGGATTCTCCGCTGTCGAAGTGCGGCTTCGCAGGTTGTGATCGTCCGTTCGGGAGAATGGAGGCTGACGTTGTGGGATGGTGACGAGTCGTCGGAATCGAGCCTTTTCCCGCGTGACGCAGCGTCACTTCCCGCCAACGCGTGGCGGGCTTTGAAGAATGTGTCCGACGCGACGAGCGAAATGATCGTCATTAATGGCGGAGATGGCAGAGTAAACCTGGAGTGGGATTCTGAGGTGGTTGAGGCCGCCCATGCTGCCAACGTGGGTTTCGATGCGAGTGGCTACCTCAGCCCCTGGTCGCTTGTCAGGGACTCGGTGAGTGGTGGCTGACTCAAGTAGCGGTTCAAGTGTTTTGCAACTATGAGAGAAAACACTATCCACAGTAAGATGGCGGCAGGCGAAGCGGTCGTCAACGGATGGCTCTCGTGTTCGAGCACGTACGTGGCGGAAGTCCTTTCCCATATCGGATACGACTCTGTCACGGTCGATCTGCAACATGGAATGTTCGGCGATGGGGCTGCGATCTCTCTTCTTCATGCCATCGGATCGGGCCCGGCGATCCCAATGGCTCGGCCATCAGCACTCGATGGAGCTCAGATAGGCAAGCTCCTGGACGGCGGCGCGTACGGAATCATCTGCCCGAGCATTGACAGCGCTGAGCAAGCCCAGGCCCTTGTCTCGTATTGCCGCTACCCGCCTACTGGCAGGCGAAGTTTCGGTCCTTCTCGCGGGCTGCTCTACGGCGGCTCAGACTACGTCGACTGCGCGGATACTACTATTCTTGTGTGGGCGATGATCGAGTCAACAGCTGCTGTGAACCGCCTGGACGAGATCCTGGATGTGTCGGGTCTCGATGGAGTGTACGTAGGCCCGAATGATCTTGCGCTCAGCTTGGGGGGGAGGCCAGGCGACGGACGGACCGCTTCCATCGTTGAGGAGCTACAGGCCAAGGTAGCGACGACCGCCAGATCCCGCGGCCGGCTTGCCGGCTCGTTCTGTACGGACGGCCGCGAAGCTTGCCGTTTGATTGAGCTCGGCTACCACTTAGTTACCCCCGGTAACGACGTGGCCTTATTAAGGGATGGAGCATTGCGACGGATCCGTGAGTCTCGTGGGGAAGTGACAGGCGATACTCCCTTGGGTGCGGGGCGCTGAGGAAGGGGCTTTCGACGAACGATGACGCGAACGCCGTAAAGCCGGGAGTCGTGCAAGACAAGGCCCGGCATCCTCGTGTGACAAGCCGGGATGTTGCTCGTCTGGCCGAGGTTTCGCAGGCGACGGTGTCGCGAGTGCTCAACGGCGACAAGCGGATGAGTTCGGCGACGACCGATCGCGTGATCGAAGCTGCGCGCCAGCTTGGTTACATTCCGAGCGAGTTGGGCCGAAGCCTTTCTACGCGAACGACTCGCCAAGTGGCGATCGTCGCTGACCTTGACAACGAGCTCTACCCGCGTCTGGTCGGACCAATTCACGACGAACTTGAAGTGCACGGCTTTCGCACCTTGCTCTTGGCGGAGCGCGGCGACGACTCACGTAAGTATCAGCGGCTGCTTGACGGTTCGATCGATGGGGCGATACTGACCACCACGCATTTACATGGGAGTCTGCCACGCGATCTGAGCCTGCGTAGACTGCCGTTCGTACTGCTTAATCGGGTGAGTGAAGTGATTGAAGCGGACAGCGTGACGGCTAGTAATAGCGAAGGAGCCGCGTCGGTGGGCGAGCTGTTTTTGGAGCTTGGACATCGCCATGTTGGGGCTATTCTCGGGCCTGAGGAGACCAGCACGAGCCGTGACCGCGAGCGGGGGCTCCTCGGAGTCTTAAACGAGCGCCACGTGGCGCTGCCGCCTCGCTGGGTGCGGCGGGGACCGTTTAGCTACGAGTCCGGCCGTCAGTCTTTCGTCTCCATCATGAGCGAACGAGACCGGCCCACCGCTGTCTTCTGCGCGAACGACATGTTGGCTGTAGGAGCTCTGAGCGGCGCCGCCGACCTTGGGATGGCCGTGCCTGAAACTGTGAGCGTGGTTGGTTTCGACGATCTTGAGTTCGCGAGCTGGCCGCCCATCCAGTTGACCACGGTCCATACCCAGTTTTCGCTGATGGCGAAGACTGCAGCGACTATGCTCGTCGAGCTTTTGCAGGGCGATCCTGCCAGTGTCACTCCCCGCCGGACGGTGTTTCAAACGACCTTGGTGAAGCGCCGTACGCATGCCCCGCCGGGCTCCTAAGTAGGGTGTCGAGCGGCTTAGATGAACGACGCCGAGGAGTGTGTCGTCTTAATCTCTGGCATGTTGTGCACTTCGCGCCTGTGGCAGGGCGTTGTGGATTCCGCTCCTGGCCGCTCGGTTCGCTGTGTTGTCCCGTCGGCTTGCTCAATCGGGGAGGAGGTGGACGAACTCCTCGATTCGCTGACAGGGCCGGTAGCCTTGGTCGGCTTCTCGCTAGGCGCAAACGTCGCCATGGCATTCGCGGACCGAGCACCCGAGCGGGTCGCGCGCCTTGTTTTGATCAGTGGAAATCCGAGGGCGCCGCGCCCGGAGCAGTTCGCGGCGTGGCGCACGATGCAGAGACGGACACGTGAAGGCAAACTGGCCTCGGTAGCCCGAAATCTCCTTCCCAGCCTCCTTGCCGCCGACCGGCGTAACGACCCTGCTCTTTCAGCACTCGTCGAGAAGATGGCGCACGAGGTAGGATCCGAGCAGTTCCTAAACCAGCTTTCAATGCAAAGCAGCCGCGTTGATCAGCGAGGGAACCTGAAACGTCTGTCGTGCCCGACCCTGGTAATCGCTGCGGAAGCCGACAGTATGTGTCCAATCGACGCAACCGCCGAGATAGCGGATGCAGTCCCCGGCGCGCACTGGACGACCATTCCTGGCGCAGGGCACCTTTCGCTGTTGGAGCGTCCTGACCTGTTGCGGGTCGCTATCGCCGAGTGGATAGAGCCGCCTCATAAGCGGTGACACACCTCGTCGGAAATCGTATCTTAACAAAATGAATGGCCTGAGGCTTGCATCCGTATGCACGACAAGCTACTATGACGGCGGGAGGATGACTAGTGGGTGGATCAGAGAACAGCACCTCGGAGTCGGAAATCGGGACCGATCTCGCGGATGTAGCGGGAAGTTCGGCGGATGGTGCTGCCTCGGTCTACTCGCCGCGAAGATCGATGCCAACCGACTTTTCGATCTCGCTCGGGCGGAGCGGCGGTATCGATCACCAACTCCGTGATCACCCTACGACGGGGCGGGACCGCCGCCAGGCGATGCTCGGATTCGATGCGACTTACACCGACATTGTCGACTACATCGTCCGTGTGACGCATCGGATTTGGGAAGAGAAGGATATCGGCTACATCTATGACGTCTACCGGCACAACGCGCATGTAATCGACGACTCCGGGCTGAAGTACGGACGCGATCGTGTTGTCGAGGAAACCCTTCAGACGGTAAGCGCTCTTCCCGACGTCCGCCTCTTTGCGGACGAGGTTATCTGGGCCGGGGACGAGGAAGCCGGGTTCCAAACCTCGCATCGAGTGTTCATTGTGGGCAACAACACTGGGCCTAGCCGGTGGGGGCCGGCTACGGGGCGTCGTGTCGTGACTTGGTGTCTCGCGGACTGTAAGTCGGTCGCAAACGAGATCTACGAGGAGTGGGTGCTTTACAATACGTCGGGTCTTCTGCTGCAACTCGGCCACGATCCCTTTGTCGTGGCACGCGGCAGCGGCGCAGCACAAAGTGCGAGCATCGCCGTTCACGGTGAGGCGGAGCACCTCCGCGGTCAACGTAAGCCTCAGCCTTATCAAGGCGCCATGAGCGGCACCTTCGACATTGACTCGTTCCTTCGGGCGACCTTGCATGACGAGTGGAACATGCGGAACTTGTCGATTATCGATAAGGCGTACTCGCCTGTCGTGCGATTTCACGGGCCGGGCGGGCGCGAGCTATATGGGCGGGGAGAGCTGAAAGCGTTTGTCCTCTCGCTCATGGCCAGCTTCCCGGACCTGCTCCATTCCGTCGATGATCTCTATTTTATGGGCAACAAACGAGACGGCTACCTAGCCTCGCTCCGCTGGAGTGTGGTCGGCACCCACCGCGGATGGGGTCTGTATGGACGACCCACCGGGCGACCTGCCCGAATGTGGGGTATCAGCCAGTATCGGATTATCGACGACCAGATCGTTGATGAGTGGACACTCTTCAACGAATTCGAACTGATCCAGAGCCTCCACGACTTTGAACTGGCCGGCTCCTTCACATGATGGCATCCCAACTCTTGACCTTTCTGGGTGCCCCGCAATCATGACCGCTCCGCTCCTCGAAGCGCGAAATGTGTGCAAACGTTTCGGTCACGTCGAGGCACTTTCAGATGCCGACTTCACAGCCTATTCCGGCGAGGTGGTCGCATTGGTTGGCGACAACGGCGCGGGCAAGAGCACCCTTGTGAAAGTTCTGTCTGGCGTCTTGGTGCCTGATCGAGGCTCAATTACTTTCGATGGCCAGACGGTGCAGTTGACGAGCCCGCTGTCTGCGCGCCAGATCGGAATCGAGACCGTATACCAGGACCTAGCTGTGGCGGGCGAACTCGGAACGGTTGAGAACATCTATATGGGTCGTGAGATGCTGCGATCAGGGTGGCTAGGACGGCTCGGCTTTCTCGACAAAGAAGCCATGCGGCTGAACGTCGCCCAGGTCCTATCGCGGTTCAGCGTCAACATCCAGGACACCCGAGAGCCAGTCGCCTCTCTCTCTGGGGGGCAACGCCAAAGCGTTGCGATATGCCGGTCAGTCATGTGGGCTCAGCGGCTGGTGTTCATGGACGAACCGACAGCCGCATTGGGCGTAGTCCAGACGGCACGGGTACTTGACATGATCCGCCAAGCGCGAGACGAGGGTGTAGCTGTCGTACTTGTCAGTCACAACATGCAAGACGTGCTGAGTGTCGCCGACCGAATTGAGGTAATGCGTCTCGGGCGGCGCGTCGCCGTCCTGCGAGGTCCCGACACTAATCTGCAGGAACTGGTGGCGGCGATGACCGCAGGGGAGATGCTTGACCATGACCCTTCCTGACGAGGTGACGACAACGCTGGCCTCTCATAAAGAGTCACCAGCTGCGACATCCCCGAACGCCAACGCGCGCACACATAGACATGTCCTTCGACGGGTCTTGTCAACGACGCCCGCCTACATGGCGTTAGCGCTGCTCGTTCTCATCGTGATCTTCAGCGTACTTAAGCCAAGCGCATTCCCGACACTCGCGAATGTTGAGAACATGCTCCAGAGCGCCGCTGGGTTGCTCGTGCTCGGGTCAGGCGAAACTTACGTCATGATTGCGGGCGGCCTGGACTTGTCGATCGGATCGGTTCTCGTCTTTGCGAACGTCGCTAGCGCTCTGGTCATGCAGTCGATGGGCGACCGCGGAGCTGCAGCGATTGTGGTCGGCGTGCTCGTGTCCCTTTGTTGTGGCGCCGGATGGGGACTCTTCAACGGTCTAGTTATCACCAAAGCTCGCGTCCCCGCCATCATTACGACCCTGGGCTCGTTTGGGGCGGCACAAGGACTTGCTTTAGTGCTGAGCGGCGGCAACGACGTGCGTACAGTCCCGGCGGCGCTTAGTTCGTTCGGTAGCGCGACGCTATTCGGGTTCATTCCATGGACCGCAGCCGTGGGAGCGGCAATCATAGTCTTCGCGGAAGTATGGCTTACCGCTACTAGGTTCGGGCGTCACACTTACCTCGTTGGGTCCAACGTTGAAGGGGCACGAAGAGCTGGGATCCGTGTTGACCAGCACACGCTCAAGTTGTACGTGATCAGCGGTTTGACAGCCGGTGTCGCATCAGTTATCTCACTAGCCACATTCTCGACTACTACGATCGAGGGACACACCCTCGACAACTTGACGGTGATCACGGCAGTCATACTCGGCGGGACAAGCCTTTTTGGCGGTATCGGTACGGTTATTGGTACGACCGTCGGCGTATTCATTCCTACCATTCTGCAAAACGGGTTCATCATTATTGGGGTGCAATCGTTCTGGCAGCAGGTGTCGATCGGACTCGTCTTGATCGTCGCAGTCTTCATCGACCAGCTGAAGCGTCGAAGGGCGCAGCGCGTCTAGCTCAGCTAGGTCATCTTTCAGTTCGCTACCTGCCCAAGTTCATCCACTGTCTCCACCACCACTACCAAAAGGGAGTAATCATGCAACAGCGATCAAAGCTAACTGCCGTTACCTTAAGTGCCGTCGCTCTGGCGGCGGCAGCATGTGGATCGACGTCGAAGGCAACAAGCAGTACCTCTAGTCCTGCTAGTTCGGCGTCAAGTACCACGTCTGGCGGAGGGTCGTCGGCGTCCGCTCCGTTGCCGGCCGCCAACGTAGCGAGCAAGCACTACAGTGTGGTCTATATCGGCGGCGTCGGAGGCAACCCCTTTTATACCTCGGTGGCGTGCGGCGCTACTGTGCAGGCGAAAGCGATGGGGGTGGCATTCTCTCAGCAGGAGCCGCAAACATACGATCCCACAGTTCAGGTGCCCATCGTGAACGCCGTGGTCGCTCAACATCCGAACGCCATAATGATCGCCGTTGACAGTGCTACAGCCTTGGTGAGTCCGCTTCAACGAGCACAGAAGGCAGGCATCAAGGTGCTCACCGTTGACGGCGTGCTCAGCACACCAGGTGTCTCGATCACGAATGTTCAGTCAGACGACTTCGCTGGTGGGCAGTTGGCGGGGAACACGCTCGCCCAGGAAATCAATGGGAAGGGAACCGTGGTCGCGATCTACAACAAGCCGGGTTCCAGCGTGTCGGATGCCCGAGTCAAAGGATTCGCGACTGCCATCGCCAAGTACCCGGGCATACATTATCTCGGAGTACAGTCATCGAATAATGAGACAGCCCTTGCGGCATCAACGATTCAGGACGAGATCTTGTCCCATCCGAGCCTTAACGGAGTGTTCACGGTAACCACAAACAACACCGAAGGGGTTGCTACAGGCATCAAGACGGCCGGCAAGGTCGGCAAGGTGAAGATCGTTGGATATGACACCTCGGCACCAATCGTTGCAGACATCCAAGCGGGCGAAGTCTCAGCCGACATCGTACAGGCTCCGTACCGTACGGGCGAGGAGGAGATCGTGCTTGCGGTCGACTCTCTCGAAGGGAAGACCGTTCCGACGCAGGTTCTCGAACCGTTCGTGGTTGCCACCCCGCAAAACATCAACACCGCGAACGTCCAGGCCTTCATTTATAAGACGAGCTGCTGAGCGGTGCTTGTACGTGTGAGCGGGAGTAGCGAGGGTGCCGGTTGAATTCCTTTGAGGATGGACGGGTCGAGGCCGTCGGTTTCATCGGCCTCGGGCGAATGGGAACACCCATGGCGCGCAACATCATGCGGGCGGGCAGTCGTGTCGTCGTGTGCGACATCGACGAGAGGCGAGCTGCCCGATTAGCTGAGGCCGGCGCTGAGATCGCCGGTACACCTGAAGATGTAGCAAGTCGCTCGTGGTTGAGTATCGCTATGATCATGGATGACGACGCGCTGCGTGATGTGGCTCAGGGGGTAGCGAAGGGCGGCAAGCCGGGCCACCTCTTCTGCGATCTGAGCACTGTGTCGCCATCTACGTCCGTCGCGGTCGGCAAGCTTCTCTCTGAGCGCGGGATCAGATACCTGCGAGGCAAGGTGGTCGGAAGCGTGCAACCCGCCACAGAGGCCACGTTGACCATCCTTGCCTCAGGCGAACGGGACGATTTTGAGCTTGCCGCGCCCATTCTTCGGAGCATGGGCGAGACTCTTCACTATCTCGGACCCGGTGAGGTCGCCCACTATTTGAAACTTGTTCACAGCGTGATAGTGGCCGTGTACGCTGCGATGCTCGCAGAGGCGCTAGCGTTCGGCGAGAAGGGCGGGGTCGACTGGTCTCAGATGTTAGAGATTCTGGCTGATGGCCCGCTATCGTCACGTCAGCTGACTGTCAAGCATCCTACGATCCTGGCCCGAGATTTCGACAACCCCCCGGCGGATATCGACACAGCCGCCAAAGACATCGACATCATTCTCGCCGCAGCCCGAGAGATGGCAGTGCCCATGCCGATTTCTTCGTTAGTGCGCCAGTTTATGGCGCATCAGCAGGCGATCGGAGAAGGCAAACGGGATATTTGGTCAGTTGTCGAGGCCTTTGAGCGTTTCGCTGGCTTGGCTCCCGGCGCGAGCTGATGGTAGCCGCAGAAGGGCTGTCGCAACTGCTAGGCCCGGACCGAGGGATCGCTAAGGTCTGCCTTGGAGGCAATCGGTTCGGCTCCGAACTCGACGAGTTGGCCTCGTTCGAGCAGCTCGACCGTTTCGTGGAACGCGGGGGCAGGTTCGTCGATACGGCCTTGGTGTACGCTGACTGGGTTCCAGGCGTCGAAACGAGTTGTAGCGAGAAGACTATCGGTCGGTGGCTGGGCACGGCGGGATGTCCGCCGGGCCTCGTAGTCGCCACCAAAGGCGGTCACCCACCTCTCGCCGGACCGTTGCGACACCGCCTCGATCGGCGCTCCTTGCGCGAGGACGTCGAGCGCAGCGTAAGCCACCTGGGTCTAGCGCCCATCCCGCTGTACTATCTTCACAGGGACGATCCCGGGACGGCTGTGAGCGCTATCGTCGACGTACTCGAGGAGCTGACAGTGGAAGGTCTCATCGAAGCCTACGGGGCCTGCAACTGGAGCGCGGAAAGGCTGGCTGCCGCGTTGTCGTACGCGGATGAACGCGGCGTGCCAGGGTTCGTTGCGAACCAGGTCAGCTGGAGTGTCGCGGCGCCGATCTCGTCAGGTCTCGGCGTTGGCCTCGTGTCGATGGACGCCGCTCTCGTCGATCTGCACCGGCGCAGGCGGCTACCGGTAGTGGCTTACTCTGCGCAAGCCAAGGGTTACTTCGACAAGGTGGCAGCTGGAGTACCCCTGGGGCAGTCCGAGGTCTACGACAGCCCTGCGAGTCGTGTCGCGGCGACGAAGCTTTCAGGACTGGCCGAGGCTTGGGGAGTAGCTCCCACAGCACTCGCTCTCGCCGCCATGTCAACTACCGACCTCGCAGTAACTCCGATTATCGGGCCTCGCAGTGTCAAACAACTGGACGCAAGCATGGACGCCGTCGATCTGGAGTTGCCGGCACACGTCTCCGAAGACCTCTGTCGACTGCTTCTCGCCAGTGTAGAAAGCTGATGCTCTCCCAGCTTCTCGATCGAAACGATCACACCGGGTCAGCACTCGGCGCCTTCACCTGCTACGACTTGCCGACCGTAGTCGCCGTAATCGCAGCCGCAGAGGAGTCGAACGCCGGTGTGTGCCTTCTTCTCAGCGCTGCGGCGTTCGCGAGCCCGTACGGCGAACTTCTCGCCGACTCCCTCGTCAGCGCGGCAGCCCGATCCTCTCTGGCGGTTTCGGTACAACTCGACCATGTCTCGGACCTAGAGACGATACGACGCGCGTTCTGCCTCGGGGTGGACAGCGCGATGGCGGACGGCTCCCGACTTTCCTTCGCAGAGAACATCAGCTTCGTACAAGCGGCGCAAGCCATCGCGGCGCCGTTCGGCGCCACTATCGAGGCTGAACTCGGCAGGGTTGAAGGCGACGAGGATGCGTCAGATCTGGCAGAACAGGGCGAGCGCACCCGGCCGGAGGATGCCGCCCGTTTCGCTGCCCTGTCCGGCGTGGACGCGTTGGCGGTCTCAATCGGGAATGTGCACGGCCGATACCGGACTCCTCCACGCTTGGACTGGGCGCTTTTAGCCGAGATCCGCCAGGCCGTCCCGGTACCCCTCACGCTCCACGGCGCCTCGGGGTTACCGGCGGCCGCAGTCAGCCACGCGATCAAGCTAGGTATTCGAAAGGTGAACTTCAACCATGAGCTTCGCCAAGCGCAGTTCGACGTCCTTCAACATCTCGACGCCGCTTTAACGGAAGGAGCCGACGTGCTCGAACTACAGCGATCCATAACCGACTCTGTGCGAAACGCTGTCACCGCCAGACTCGCGTGTCTAAAGCCTTCGCGCCAAGGGGCCGCCCTGTGAAAACGACAGCGGACGTGGTCATCATCGGTGCCGGCGTGATCGGTTCCGCCGTGGCATATGAACTGACCAGGCGCGGCTACAAGACTTTGAACATCGACAAGCACGCGATGTCCGGCTACGGCTCCACGAGCGCTTCGTCGGCGAACGTGCGCGCCTACTACTCCTCCCGGGATGGAGTGGCCATGGCATACGAGGGGTTCTCCTACTGGGAGAACTGGTCCGACTACCTAGAGACCGCCGACGAGGCCGGAACAGCCCGCTATGTGAGATGCGGCTCCGTGCAACTGAAAGGGGACGACCCGCAGTACAAGAAGTCGAAGGTTCACTACGATGCGTTAGGCGTCATCTACGAGGACTGGGATCTGACGACGCTAGGCCAACAAATTCCGTACTACGACCTCCACGCGTTCGGCCCCCCCCTGCGGCCCTCCGACGACGGGTTCTGGCATGCCCCGGACAGGGAGCTTCTCGGCGCCGTCTACACCCCGGGGGCGGGATATGTGAATGACCCTCAGCTAGCGGCTCACAATCTTCAACGGGCCGCCGAGGCGAAAGGAGGAAGGTTCCTTTTCCGGCGATCCGTGATCGCCGTGCCGGGAGACGGCCGAGTGGCGGGCGTAACCTTAGACGACGGGGAGCAGGTGGACTGTCCGGTCGTCGTCAATGTCGCCGGGCCGCACTCGATCATCGTCAACCGGATGGCCGGCGTTGACAAGGACATGAAGATCACCACGAGACCACTGCGACACGAAGTGCACATCGTCCCGGCGCCCCCAGGAATCGACATGGCGAAGCAGGGGTTCTGCACCTCCGACGCCGATCTGGGAATCTACTTCCGCCCCGAAAGCGGCAACACGATCCTGGTCGGCGGCGAGGATTCGCCGTGTGATCCCCAGGAATGGGTCGACGATCCCGACACGGTCGAGCGTAACGTCACGCGAGAGCACTGGGAAGCCCAGGTATACCGCCTCGCCCGTCGGATTCCAACCCTTCAAGTACCGAACCAATCGCGGGGGGTTGCGGATCTTTACGACGTCTCCGACGACTGGATCCCTGTCTACGACCGCAGCGGCCGCCCTGGCTTTTATATGGCGGTCGGGACTAGCGGAAACCAGTTCAAGAACGCGCCGATCGCCGGCCAGCTAATGGCCACATTGATCGACGAGTGCGAGAACGGGCGCGACCACGACCGAGACCCGGTCCAAGTCACTGGACGATACAGCGGACTTCGGATCAACGCCGGATTCTTCTCCCGAAACCGCACGCCAAGCGCAGACAGCAGCTATTCCGTCAATGGCTGACCGATTCTTCCGCGGCGGCGCTCAGGCGCCGGCGCCGGGAATCCGCCGACGGCGACTCCCAACGAGAACCAACCAACTCCTACAACGATCCAAAGGCGGCATGTGACGCTTAACCCCGAGACGTACGCTCCCTTCAACACACCCGAGGAGTACATCCTCGGGTGGACCGACACCATCTGGGTCGACGGCGCCTTGGGGCGACTCCCCGAGCATTACGCCGCTGACATGACAGTGCACGGCGCATACGGGGAGATCCGCCAAGTGACGTCGGTTATGCGAGGGTCCCTCATGAAAATGAGCGCGTTTCCGCACCGGGTAGGCACAGCCGAGGACGTTATCTGCGAGCAGCGAGGCGAGACTTCGTTCATCAGTCACCACCGCGTGTTTCACTCAGGGCCACAAGATGGCCACTGGACTTACGGGCCGCCGTCGCGACGGCGGGTCGAATCTCGCCACATGGCGATCTGCTTAGTACGCGATGGCCTCGTCGTCGAGGAATGGGTGGTACGAGACGAGTACCGTGTCGCCATGACAATGGGATTAGATCCCAATGACATAGCAAGAACCGTGGCCTTCTCGGCCGGGAAAGGAGGCCTCTACCACAGGGCCGCATCGGATGACCCAGTCGACGTTGGAGAATCAGGGCTGCGGCCGACCGATCACCGGAAGGAAGCGTCCATGATCTTCGAGTTCATCTCAGAGGTATGGAACAATCGACGACTAGACCGCGTCAAGGAATTCACCGTCCGCGACTTGTTTCTTGACACCACTCGGGCGCGTACCTTCACACGCGAACGGGAGTACCGTGCAGACCTTCTGCAAATGCTAGCGCCGTTTCCCGACGCGACGATCGAGGTCCGCGACATCGCCGTGAATACGGCGCCCGAGCAGGGAACCCGGATCGGGGTGTTGTGGCGCATGTTTGGAACCTACGATGGTGTCCCCCTCTACGGGCCCCCGACAGCATCAAGCGTCGAGGTCATGGGAGCTTCGCACTTCTTGCTGCGCGGCGGCCGGATCATCCACGAATGGCGCGTCTACGACGAGATCAGCATCCTCGCCCAAGTGATGCAGGCCCGAGGTGACGAGCCGGTACGTTCCTGAGGGGCTGTCGCCGCCGATGTAGGCGCTACCGGCCCGGTTCATCTCCGCGTGCACGCACTATCTGTGTGAGGAGGGCCAGCTCATCATAGACCCGCCACTCACGAAAAATCTTCCCGTCCCGCAGCAGGAAATGAGAGGAACCTAGAATGTATACAGGGGAGGCCGTCGGCGTCCCGTACACCGGCAACCCGCAATAGGTTCCATGCAGCCTCCAAACGACCCCGACGCGGACACCGAAAAAAGGTGACTCAGCGATGGCGACATCGTGGACTTCGACACGGCCATCAGGCACAGCAGCAAACAGCCGCTCCAACTCTCGCTGATATCCGAGCACACGTGTAGCCGTGCGATTGCGCGACGAGTAGCAGATGCCGTCACGATGAACGACCTTCGAAGCCAAATCAAACAGGCGCCGATTCCAAACCTGCTCGATCACATCAACAATAAACTCACCCTCGCCGCTATGCGTGGCCGGACGTCTCCCTGATACTCCCTCCGCCAGCGGAGCAGTCGGGGCACTTCCAACCTCGCTCGAAGGGTCGGCACTTCCAAGCAGGGAGGCGTTGTCGTCGAAAGCCAAGCGACGAGCCAGCGCCTCGGGATCAAAGCCTAGTTGCTCAACGACCGCGAACTCGTCGCGGACCACCCATTCCTCCACAAGAAGGGCATCGCGCACCAAGCAGGTAGCAATGTTGCGCGACACAGACTCGCGCAAAGTAGGCGCCCCGTACAACCATGGTCCGCCCTCCATCGGCCCCGACTGAACAATGCGGTGAGAACTCACGAAACTACCATCACCACGAGCCTCACAAATGACATCTTCCCCAGCAAAACTCTTCGTTGGGAACGCCGCCTTCTTCATAAGCGACGCCCGAATCACCGCCTCAGGGCCATAGATAGTGCCATACGAGCCATGAACCTTGACATCCGGACCATAATGGTCCCGTATCGATCCAATACTGCGAGTTTCCCAAATCCGATCAGTCCACCCGAGGATATATTCCTCCGGCGACGAGTAAGGCGCATAAGCCTCCGCTGAAATCGTCGTCACGACTAACTCCCTTCGCACAATCAGCAGGCGGCCGAACCACGACGGCCGGAATGACCCTCAAACATTATTGCATACGTATGCGCACCGTGCGACGGCGGGATTGCGCCAATGCGAAAGAGGCGGAAGACGATCGGCTGAGAGGGACTGCCCCCTCCGACCCGGGCAAAGCGACGACACCCGCAGTCAGACGCGAACAATGGCAGATTAGTCCCTAACCGCTCCAGGAAGCCTGGGCGAAGCACAAGCTGACGAGGACTTCAGAGCTACCGGCTCCCGCAAGCAGCCGTAATGGCCATCAGGCCACGCCGCAGAACTCGTCGTAGATATTTCCTCGAACAGTCCATCAACTCCGGTCTCCTCCCCCCGCTGCAAGAACCACGGTCGGTGTCCGCTTCATCGGCCTCCAACTACTTGCCAAGCCAGGCAGCCGAGTCGACTGTAGTAGAGGCGGCATCTTGATCCTCAAAAGGGTTGTGTTTGAACTGCTTCATAAAGGCTGACCCGATGGCTGTCGACATTGGGGGATACCCCCCTCCGATCACTCCCAACCCATACACCACTCCCCGGGACTCGGCTAGTTCGAACAACTCGTTCATGACTGGATTGCACACCATCTGGAGTGTCGCCGCCAGTGTCTGCGGGCTCCGCGCCCTCGGCCCCCTTCGCCCCCTGGCACCCTGGCCGAGTAGCAACACCGGCGCCGGTCGTGACGGCCCAGCCACCATCGTTCGCCCCTCCCCGTACGGCGGCATATCAGGTCACTGTGACCCACCGGGCAACCCCGGCGTTTGGACCGCCCACTCCGAACGCCCTGTGGGACGGCGCTGACGGGTCGGGCTCGAACATCTGTGTGTGCCGCAGGGGATCTTTCCGTGAAGTCGGTCATCTCTGCGACGGTGTACCTGCGATAATCGGGCCATGTCGACTGTCTACGAGGCGGCGGGTGGTGCTGAGGGCTTGCGGCGTTTGGCGGGCGCCTGGCATGCACGAGTGATGTCCGACGAGGTGGTCAGCCACGCCTTCAGCCATGGCTTGCACTCCGATCACAGCGAGCGGCTCGCCGACTATTGGGCTGAGTCGCTGGGCGGCCCGACGAAGTACTCGGACTTCCATGGTGACGAGACCTCGGTGGTGCGGCTGCATAGCGGCAACGGCCCGCACGAGGAGATGGACCAGCGCGCGATCGCATGTTTCGATCAGGCGCTCGTCGACGCAGGTCTCGCCGGAGACGACCGGCTCCGCTGGGTGCTCCATGACTACTTCTCGTGGGCGACGACGACCACCATGGCCCGTTATCACCACTCGGCCGACGACGTTCCAGACGGTCTTGCCATCCCGCGTTGGGGGTGGGACGGACTCCTCGGCACGACGCCGGCGCCTCAGGGCGGGTCGTGACGGTCGCGACGAAGGTCGATTTCAAGTGCGAGCTGCGAGAGTTCTACGGCGCCAAGCGCTCGCCGATCCTGGTCGATGTTCCCGGGCTGGCGTTCCTGATGATCGACGGGCACGGCGACCCCAACACCTCAAGCGAGTACAGCGAGGCGGTCTCGGCGCTGTTCTCCGTGTCCTACGCAGCCCGGTTCGCCCTCAAGCGCGCGGGCGTCATCGACTTCGGGGTGATGCCGCTAGAGGGCTTGTGGTGGGCGAACGACATGTCGGTGTTCTCAATGGAGGACAAGTCGGCGTGGCAGTGGACGATGATGATCATGCAGCCGGACGGAGTGACTGCGGAGGTAGTCGCCGAGGCCAAGGTCAAGGCGGCCCCGAAGGTATCGTCGGTGGCGGTCCTCCCGCGTCTGCAATCGGAACGCTTCGCCGAGGGCGTTGCCGCCCAAGTGTCGCACGTAGGCCCCTACAGCGCCGAGGGTCCGACAGTCGCTATTCTGCACACTTTCATCGCCGAGCAGGGCCGCGAGCTCGCTGGCAAGCACCACGAGGTCTACCTCGGCGACCCGCGCCGCTCGGCGCCTGAGAAGCTCAAGACGGTCATCCGCCAGCCGATGCGTTGAGGGCAAGATACCGTGCCCTCACGCTGCATGGGCAGCGGCGCGGATCGGCGGCTGGGGGCTGGTTTTCAGTCCGTCAGAGACATCGATGCCCCCTTCTACGGCTCCACCGGCAACGGCAGCCTGAACAAGCCTGCGGTGGGCATCATGCCGGCGTTCACCGGTGACGGCTACCGCTTGGTCGGCGGCGGTGGAGGCGTCTTCGACTTCGGTTCCGCCGGCTTTTACGGCTCGGGGGTGACCCACGCCGGGGAAGGGCCACCGGGAGCGACGATGGCCTCCCGGGTTGTGTCGCGTGTGTGTCTGACCCCGAGTGCGTCTCGCCTATCTCCAAACGAGGTGTTGCGTCGACCGGTGGAGGCGTCCTGGGGGCGGAGCGCGACCTCCTCCGGCGGGACCTGGGCCGTATCTCCACTCGACGTAAACTTTCCGCTGGCTACTCTCGGCCGTCTCGTGACGATCGTTACTGCGGGCATATCATCTCGGAGTTGAACGTGCCGGCCGGGCTGCGTGTTGCGGTTTGGTCGGAGGGCTTGATGGGGCGTCACGAGCCGGTGCTCTGCCAGCGTCGGGACAGTCGGACGGGCGGCTGTCGTCATGCCGACGAGACTGCTGCCGGGCGGGGAGTGGCTCGGGGATCTGGTCGCTGGGGTCCGTCGGGAAGGTTCGAGCCACGATTATTACTTGCCACTGTGGCACGTTTGTGGCACGACGGGATGATACCCCCCTAGGGTAACGACAAGAATGTAGGCTCTGACCTGGACTTTGTTGTGAGCGAGCGACGGGAATCGAACCCGCATTCTCAGCTTGGGAAGGGGCTGTCGCACCCTCCGCTGACCTGGTGTTTCGCGTGTTCGGCCTGCTCAGACGGCATTTCGGTTTGACTGTGTGCGCCCGGCTGGGACCGGGTTTGACCGGCTGTTGTGGCACGAATGTGGCACGACGCCGGAACCGATCGAGAGCCTCGCGAGCCTCTGGCCGCTTCGTTTGACTCATCTCTGTCACAGGAGCTGCGTATGATGGTGGTCATGGCAAAGTCTGCGAGTCCGGTCGAGGAGACGTCGATGGTCATCGAGTCGGCTGACGACGCCGAGATGCATCAGGCTGTCGCTGCGACCCTCGCCGCCGCGGGTGTCAGCGTTGAGGAGCTGCGCCGCCAGGCGACGGAGAGCCGCTTCGTCTCCGAGCGTGCACGCAGGGCGTGGTTCGTCGTCTCGCCCTTCATTGCCTCCCGCTGACCTCGCCACCCAGGCCCGAGGGTTCGCGCGAGAGGTCACGGAGCTTCTCAACGCCACTATCACCGACGGGGTGACCTTCAGCGCGGTCATCGGGCGCCAGTCCGGCACTTTGGTTCTCGGGAGGGGCGTAACTAAGACGAACCTGGACCCCCAGGCGGTGCCTTTGACTCTCGGCCGTCGGGACCCGAGCGCCTGGTTGTGGGTGGCTTTCATCTTGGGACGCGACCCCGAAGGCGAGTACCTCACCGTGTTCAAGTCGGGCTTCGCGCTTTACTTGGACTCCGACCGCGAACAGA
>JAKBBS010000148.1 GCA_021808425.1 Actinomycetes bacterium | reverse complement strand
GCCCATATCTGCCGCTTCGAGCGCATCCTCGTCAATGCGCCACGCCGCGGTCCGATTTGCGCGACGCTGTTGGTGCAGGCGTTACTGGTTCTTCCCGGTGGCGGGTAGTTCAATGGCAGAACGACGGCCTTTGGAGCCGTATGTTGGAGGTTCGAGTCCTCCCCCGCCAGCCCTGCCCTGATTCTTTCGTGTCGCTCGTGTCGTTCGCAATCCGAACCATACCCCAGGGAAAGTACAAACCGGGCATACCGTACGGAACTGATGCTTCGCCAAAACGATTGATACTTTATACAGCTATAGCCTGCATAAAGTATCAATCGTTTTTCCGGCGGGCCACCTGAGGCTCTCCTGAGGTCGAAAAGCCGGCAAACCGAGCGGGATCGTGTGTTCGAGGCTGAATCGGTGATCGACTCCCCGACAAGCCGAGCCACTCGGAACCCGAATAGCCCTCCAGCAGCGTCTGCTCTTAGGCATACGCGAAGTGTCACTTGTTTCTAGCAACGACACACTCATTGCGGATTCCTCGGAGGTGATAGCGGGAAAATGTCGGGATCCACATAAAGCGCCGCAAGCCATAACCTTCGTTAGGCGTGCCAGTAACAAGAGTCGAAATCCCACCTAGACAGACCGCTCAGCCACAGGGATTCCAGCCGAACGCGTCCGGGCCGAACGCGTTCGGGCCGCACGCGTTCCCGGCGCGCCCGATCGGACCGGGGTCTCTGCTCTGGCGTTACGCCGGAGACCACCGTCTCGCGTTCAGCGGGCTGTCGAGCGGCCTCATGCAGCTCATGCATCCCGCCATCGCCGCCGGGGTTGCCGAGCACTCGAACTTCTTTACCGACCCTTGGGACAGGATCATCAGGTCGATCCCGCAGATCCTCGGCGTCATCTATCTCCCAGACCCGGAGGGCATCGGCAGGCGGATCGCCGGCTACCACCGCCAAATCAAAGGGGTCGACCACCTCGGCCGCCCATACGACGCCCTCGAACCTTCGACATTCTGGTGGGCACACGCCACCTTCCAGTACTCCGCGGAGATGGTCGCTGATCGCTTCGATTCGCGGAAGCTCACGAGCGGCGACCGGGAGGAGATGTACCTCGACGGGGTGGAGTGGTACCGCAGATACGGGGTGTCGACGAGCCCGGTGCCACCCGACAGGGCGGCATTCGGAGTCGAATGGGACCGACATCTAGAAGAAGTGCTGGAGGTGAACCCGGCCGCCGAGAGGGCCATCGAAATCGCCCTTCGCGACCGGAACATGGATCTCAAGTTCCTTCCGTCGTGGACCCGGGCCCTGCAGCCGACCGTGATCACCCCCATCCTGCGGCTTGCAGCACTGGGCGGCCTTCCCCCGATCGTTCGCCGGCGCTTCTCAATACCCTGGAGTCTTCGCGAGCAGGCGGACTACCAGATCCTCTGCTACTACATTCGGCGGACGTGGCGTTGGCTCCCGGCGCAGGCCCGGTACGGTCCCGTGGCGTCGGCCGGGTACCGTGCGCGGGCTAACCGGGACGCGGAGCAAAGCGAGGCGCTACTCTCCGAGGCATGACCGTTACCGAAGCCGCACCGGCCAAGGCCCGCTGGCGCGAACAGTGGGCCGAGTTGTTCACCGAGGTCGTCACCTCTGGATTGTGCACCGGTTGTGCCGGCTGCGTGATCTCCTGCCCGCACGACGTCCTCGGATACGACGACACGAACGGCGTCTACCGTCCTTTCCACCTCGAAGAGGAGCTGGGGCCGGGAGACTGCGGTCACGGGCAGCGCGGCTGCACCAGCTGCACCAGAGCCTGCCCACGGTTCCGGGACTGGGAGCCGGAGGTCGACACCTACCTTTTCGGGCGCACCAGGAGCGCCGACGAGATGAGCGGTGTCGCCAAGGACGTGTTCCTCGCCCGGGCCACCGACCCCCAGGTGCACTCGAGCGGGCAGGACGGGGGCCTTGTGTCTGCGATCTTGATCTGGTGCCTCGCCAACGACCGGATAGACGCGGCGCTCGTGTCGACTCTGGAAGGCGACGGGAGTACCTGGAAGGCGCGGCCCGGGATCGCCCGCACCCCCGAGGAGGTTCTCGCCGCTGCAGGATCGCGCTACACCTATTCGGCGAACACCCTCGCCTATTCCGAGGCCGTCGCGGCAGGCTTGGAGCGTCTGGCTCTGGTCGGGATGAGCTGCCAGGCATCGATCCCCGCGATTATGAGGTCGCGCAAAGCCGGCAAGCCCGGCCGACGGCTGGCACTTTCAATAGGTCTGCTGTGCTCGAAGACCTTCGACGACGCAATATTCGATGAGCTCCTCGAAGCGAAGTACGGTCTCGCAAGAGCCGACATCGTGAAGATGAACATCAAAGGAGTTCTCCAAGTCTGGATGCGCGACGGCGCTTACCACGAGATTTCCCTGAAGGAGTGTCATGGCTGGACCCGCGAGGGGTGCAAGACCTGCCCGGACTTCGCCGCGGAGCATGCCGACATAGCGACCGGCGGGATCGGCGCTTTCAACGACTGGACGCTCACGCTCGTGCGCACCGACGCCGGTCGCGAGATCATCGAAGGAATGATCGCCGACGGGGTCATCGAGACCAGGCCCGGCGACGACGATCCTGGCGCGATTGCGCTCCTTCGCAAGCTGTCCGTCGTGTCGCGCCGGCGCTGGCCAGAGCAAGCGGTTGCAGCACCGAGGCTGGGCGTGCCGCCCCCGAAGGCTCTTCGGGCCTGATCCGGGCAGGCCGCGGCGCGGGGCGGCTCGGAGGAGCCTCGGAGGCTTCACCTGAAATAGCGCAAAGGACTAGGAACTCTGCTAGCCGATAACAATATCGACAGTTACTCGGTCGCAGAAGCAGCAGCGGCCTTAGGAACAAGTCCTCGACGGGTCTACCGTGCTATCAAGCGGCTTGATATGAAGCTCTGCATCGGCAGGAGCGGGGCGGTCTCACCACTGCCCGAATGGAAGCCCTGAGCGATTCGTTCGGCGATGCTAAACCTATTGGCATTCTGACCCGCTAGTCTGTCGAAGCAAGGGGCAGCACACGAAGCAGTCGATGGCATACCGAGATTTTCCCCGGGTCGAGGAGGGTCTGGATGGATTGGCTTGACGATCGGCGGCGCAGCTCTTGCTGCACTCTTAAGGCACAGGGTCAGTCGCGACCTCGACTTTGGCTGGCCCAGCAAGAGGAAATCCCGGCGGCGCGCAAGCGCATCGAAGGAGCCGGCGTGAAGGTCGCCGGTGTCGAGGACATCGCCGCCATGAAGATGAAGGTCATCATGGAGCGTGGCGCGTTGCGCGACTACTTCGACTTGATGGAGTTTGGACCGCCAGCGAGTGATTCCCGCCGAGGAAGCTCTCCGGCTCCTGCTGGAGAAATACGAACCCCAGAACCCAGGCGAGACCCTGATGACAGTCGTAAGGGCCATCGGCTACCTCGACGACGTGGAGGCAGAACCAGCGCTCCCGGTGTCAGCTGACGACATTGCTCGATGCTGGTCGACGGGCCAGCCTCCGGTACTGCGCAATCTCCCTCGGTGGTAGGAACGTTCCGCCTCGCCAGACTTCGGACGCCTCACCCGACGCGCTTCGCAGCTGGAGGCGTTCGGTCCGCTTGGACGGCCGATACTCAAAGACTGTACATGTACTTCTTCATTTTTCGTGGAATTACACGCACGGTCCGCCGAGCAGAGCTGTCACCCCCGCCTCGAGACGGCAAAATGAGCCCTGGACGGTCAGGCAAGCTTTCGGTGATCCCAGGAGACCACCCGGGTCACCTCGGGGCTGACCAGCACCCGCTTGCTGAGCATCGCCGCGAGGGCATCCCTCTTCGACTCGTCGTAGGGGCCCATGTAGCGTTCCCACACCGATAGCCCGAGGGTCCATATGGCCTCAGGGTCCTCGATGATCTTCGCCCTCCCGACAATCTCGACGCCGCGCAGTTCCTCGTAGCGTTCGCCGGCCTCGACGAGGAATGTGATCCTCGGGTCACGGCGCAGGTTTTGGACTTTTTGGGATTTCGCCTTCGTCTCGACGGTTAGTACGCCATCGAGAAATCCGTACCACATGGCTACAGCGTGGATTGAACCGTCGGGGTGCATGGTCGCCATCGTGGCGATTTTCTGCTCGACGAGAAACGCTTCGATCTCGTCGGTGGTCATCGTTATCTCGCTGCGTCGGTTGACCCCCATAACCGCTCCAGGATGCCACATGGACCGCGGTTGGCTCCACCCAGCGCGGAGCGGCTAAGTTGATCGACCGCAATGGGATCGCTGATAAAGAAGCGCCGTAAGCGCATGCGCAAGAAGAAGCACAAGAAGATGCTGAAGGCCACTCGCTGGCAGCGCCGAGCGGGCCGCTAGGCGTTTCTGGTTCTTCTTCGACCCCGGCGCAGGTCAGCGCCCTCGGCTCTTCGCGTCGCTCGGCGGTCTCGGCGCGCTCGGCACCGCTGAGCCGTGGAAGCGACGACGGCACCTGCACCGGCGGCGGCACTGTCCGCCTGGCGCCGAGACGCACCCTGTTCAACTCGAACTCTCAGCGGCTTACCCTGACCACCAGCCGGTCCTCGCCCGGGTAGGCACCCTCCACGAACCACGTGCCCCCACTTCCAGCGAGGCGGGGGGTCCGTCCCGTCGCGTTAGCAAGCCGGTCCCTCCACTCGGCGAGCGCCGGGAAGGCAGAAAGCGCTGCAGGTTCGAGGTCGTTCATGTTGTCGCCGCGCGGTCCGCCCAAGCGATCCCATGTCCGGAACACCTCAACAGTAGACACGTGCAGGGGAGGAATCAGAAGCGTGTAGGCGTTGCTAGTCACCATCCCGATATCGAGGGCCTCAATGTTCTCGCCGATCCCGGTGACACGAGCCCGACCGCCGACCAGACAGAACGGAACGTCAGCGCCCAATGTGGCCGCAAGGGACAGGTCGCTCAGTCCGGCCCAACGCAGGATCGCAGCAGCGTCCGCTGAGCCGCCGCCGAGGCCGGCCCCGGCAGGGATCGCCTTTCGCAGGACGACCGCCGCCCGAAGCCCCGCCAAGCGAAGCGCGCGGCGCACGAGATTGTCCTCCCCATCCGGCACCGCTTCACCCCCACCTACGACCACGAGGCTGTCCCCCCCGGAGATTTCCAGCGTGTCGGCAAGATCCAATGTGACCATCTCGGAGTCGATCAGGTGGTATCCGTCGGCCCGAGTTCCCGTCACTCGCAGTGTCAAGGTCAGCTTCGCCGGCGCCCTTAGGGCCACCGGCTCTCGCGTCAGTTCCACAAGCGCACCGCTCCAACCGCGCGAACCGCCGCGGCCAGCTTGCCCCAAGCTTGGATGTCCAAAGTCTCCGCCCGGGCTTGTGGGTCCACCCCGGCAAGTTCGAACGCTTCGGCACCGACCGTTGGTCCTAGAGCGCGCCGCAGCATCTTGCGACGGGTGGCAAAACCGGCCCGGACGAGCGCGAAGATCTCATCGTAGCTCGCCATCGCGACATCGACCGCTGGCGACTGGCGCCTACGGATGTCCACAAGAACGGACTCGACGTTCGGCCGCGGCAGGAAGACACTCGCCGGCACACTCGACACGACCCTCGCCTCCGCCCAGTACGCGACCTTGACCGACACCGCCCCGTAGGCCGCCGTACCCACCGGGGCCGCCAGGCGCTCCCCGGCCTCACGCTGCACCATGACCACCATCCTCTCGATCATCGGCGCACCGTCCAAGACACCCGCAATGAGCGGGGTGGATATGTTGTACGGCAGGTTCGCCACGAGCACCCAGCCGGGAACAATCCCGAGGAGGTCCTCCCATGAGACGCCCATCGCGTCAGCGTGGAAGACCTCGACACGCTCGCCGTGCGCCGTTCCCTTGAGAACAGAGCGCAAAGCCTCGAGAACGTGGCGGTCGGCCTCGACAGCTTTTACCTGGGCCCCTGTCTCCGCGAGGGCGACCGTGAGCGCCCCCAGCCCCGGACCCACCTCGACGACCCGATCCCCTGGGCCAACGCCGGCCAGGCGCGCCACTTTGCGAACGGTATTCGCGTCGACGACGAAATTCTGCCCCATGGCTCGGCTCGGGCGGATCTGGAACTGCGACAGAAGCGTCGACACCGACGTAGGACTGAGTGGAGGCGAAGTCATCCGGTGCCGGCTGCATCGCGCAAGGCGGCAGCGTCGCGCAAGGCGGCAGCGTCGCGCAAGGCGGCAGCGTCGTCGAGGCGGAAGACGGTAGCTGCGTTCTCCCACGTGGCACGCTCCACAACGTCGACAGGCACCGTGCGGACGTCAGCGACAGCAGCGCCGACGAAGGCCACCCAGGCCGGTTCGTTCGCCTTGCCCCGGTGCGGTACCGGCGCAAGGAAGGGGCTGTCGGTCTCCACCAAGAGACGATCCAGCGGGCAGGCGGCCGCAGCCATGCGGATGTCGTCGGCTTTCTTAAAGGTCACTATGCCGCTGAAGGACACGTACGCCCCGAGGTCCAGGCAGCGGCGGAGCTCGTCCGGGCCGCCGCTGAAGCAGTGCAGGACCCACCGCGAAGGTCGCGCCTCGCCGGCAAGGATATCGAAGGTCTCCTCCCATGCGCCCCGCGTGTGCACCACGAGTGTGAAGTCTTTTTCAGTGGCCAACTGGATCTGGGCGGCGAAAGCTTCGCGCTGGCGGTCCCTCGGCGAGTGCTCGTAGAAATAGTCGAGTCCGCACTCCCCCACCCCGACTACGCCCGGCGGAGGGTTGTCGAGAAGGTCGGCGACGGACTCAATCCCCTGTGAGGCGTCGTGGGGATGCAAGCCGACGGTCGCCCACACGCCAACGTGGCGAGCAGCCACGGCGATTGCGGCGAGGGAGTGGCCGCGGTCGGTGCCGACGGCCACCACACGACGGACCCCCGCGGCAAACGCACGTCCTAAAGCGTCGTCACCTGATTTGTCATTAGCGACGTGGCAGTGGCTGTCTGTCCACACGGGAGGTCCTCCTCTCGCGCCTGATCAGCTTGCTATCCGGGGAAAAAGCGGCGCCCCGCGCTCCACACGCACGCCTCCCGGGTATCCGCCCCACGCGCCAGCGTCTGGAAGGCGCTGTTCGGTCACCTCGCCTGGAAGTCCGATCCTGCGCCATATCTCCTGTGAAGCCCTGCTCAAAGCCGGGCTCGCCAGGAGCGCTACTAGTCGAAGTACTTCAAGGCAGTCCCCGAGCACCGCGTCGACCTGGGGTCCCGGATCCGCCTTCCACGGCTCCGCGACTTCGAGTGCAGCGTTTGCTTCGCGCACCAGACGCCACGTCGCTTCGAGCGCTTCGCTCGGCGCGATCCGCTCCCAAGCGTCGGCAGCCTGGGTGTAAACGTCGGCGGCGACGGCGCCCAGGCGACTGGCCGGATCGGGCGGCGGACCGACACCACCGCATTTGCGTTCCACGACGGTCGACACCCGGGCGAGGAGGTTGCCGAGGTTGTTTGCAAGATCCGAGTTGTAGCGCGCCACCATCGCCTCATAGGAGAAGTCTCCGTCCGGACCGAACGTCTGGTCCCTGAGGAAGTGGTAACGGTACCCGTCGACGCCGAAGTCGGAGACAAGCTCCCCTGGAGCTATCTGGTTGAGTGACGTCTTCGACATCTTCTCTCCGCCGACGAGCAGATAGCCGTGCACAGCGATCCGCTTCGGAGGCTCCAAGCCGGCAGCCATCAAAAGAGCCGGCCAATACACGCAGTGGAAGCGCAGGATGTCCTTGCCGATCAAGTGGTGTACGTGCGGCCACCACAGGTCGAAGGTGTCAGGGTCGGAGCCGTACCCGATTGCGGTCGCGTAGTTGATCAGCGCGTCGTACCACACGTAGAAGACGTGCTTGGGATCCCAAGGCACCGGTACGCCCCACCGGATCGACGTGCGCGAGATGGAGATGTCGCGCAGGCCTCCTCGGATCAACCCGATCGCCTCGTTGCGCTTCGACTCGGGGCTGACCGCTCCCGGGTTGTCCTCGTACCACGACAGGAGGCGTTGCGTGAACTCCGACAGCTTGAAGAAGTAGTTCTCCTCGGAGAGGACTTCGACGGGGCGGTGGTGGATCGGGCACAGGTTGCCGTCCTCGAGCTCGGCCTCTACGTAATACGCCTCGCACGCCACGCAGTAGAGGCCCTCGTAGGGACGCAACTCGATCCACCCGTTGTCGTATGCGGCCTGCATCAACGCTGCAGTCGCCTCGTAGTGGCGTTCCTCAGTGGTGCGGA
>JAKBBS010000147.1 GCA_021808425.1 Actinomycetes bacterium | reverse complement strand
GTCGTCTAAATGCACGAGGCAGTTGAATGGCGGTCCCATCGGGCCGAAGTCCGGCATCGGTCCGAGGTCAAGGTCCAAGCAGCCGATCCACGAGTGGCGGTTCTTCGACATCAAAAACCGCGGGTCCACGCGCGGCATGTCGCCGGGGCGGTCATACAAACGATGCGACTGGTAGGTCGGCCCGTCGCTAACCGGCGCGCTTGCGCCCTCCGACAGGTCGAAAGTCCAGCGGTGCGCGATCGGCGGCGCTTCGTGAAGGAGACCCTCGGTCGTCTTCGGGAACTGGGAGAACCATCCGCTTCGAGCGACGAAGTGGTCTGCGATCACCCGGTCGCCTTCGCTCCACGCGTTTAGGCTGTGGGTCTCCATGGCAAGCTCGGCGCTGAACCACCGGATGCCTTCCACGCCTTGCTTCCTAGGGATTATCGCAACATGGGAGCGAAGCGATGGATCCCAGACGAAGTACTGCGGCTCGGTCTTCATCCGCTCGTAGTCGGAGATCATCGGCGAGAACGTAAAGATCAAATGGTCCCGCGTCACGAGCCAGTCGTGCATCATCGACGAGTACGGGGCGGTGAAAGTCTGCCTGCGGGTGACCGCACCTGATGGCGAGATGTCGAACAGCACGATCTCGTTGTCCGGGCGCCCGCTGGAGTTGTAGGCGAAAGCGATCAGCTCGCCGGTCACAGGGTCGATCTTCGGATGGGCGGTAAAAGTACGGCTGTTCAGCTGACCACCGAAGTCGTATATTCCTCGCGTTTCGAGCGTGACCGGGTCCAGTTCGTAGGGAAGCGCCGCCTCCTTGAGCGCCAGCAGCTTCCCGCCGTGCCATATGACAGCAGTGTTGGCATTGCCGTCGTCGATCCCGGCGACTGCCGGATCGTCGGTGAAGTAGTTGCGGTAGGCGCCGAAGAGTGACCTCCTGGCGGCTCTCTCCAACTCGAAGCGGCGGGTCCGCACGAAGCGAGTGCGCAGGTCCGCATGACCGTCCTTGATCCGCACCGTGGTTATCATGCCATCGCCGTTGATGTAGATATCTTCCTTACGGCTCGGCGGGTACTGCGTGTCTGCTGCAGCGCGGTAGAACGCGCCGTCGATGTCAGCGGGTATGGCACCCTCGACCTCTAAGTCGTAGACGTCCGCCTCTATACGGACCGGGGCAAAAAACCCGTTGAAAGCTACGGAATCCGGAAATCTCATGGCTGAAGGTGACGCCTCTTGGATGGTGTCAGTCACAGTTCCCTCTCTTCGGGCGGCTCGATACCCCCGGTTCGACTTCGATTAACCCACCATTGCCTTGACTCTCGTATCTTGAAAGTCGCTATCATTGTAGCAGGATACTTCCGAACTGTCGAGTGGCTTCCTGCGAACAGGGATCAATAGAGGAGTGGCGATGGAAGGTTGGGCTACCGAACAGCACGAGAACGTGGCAGTGGTCACCTTCGTCCATCCGCCAGAAAACCTCCTCGGATTCCGATACCTCGCCGAACTGGACCAAATACTCGTCGACCTTTCCGATGAGCTTTCTATTCGGATGATCGTCATCACAGGCGGCGTCGAAGGCTTTTTCGTGGGTCACGCCGACTTGGGTGACGTCGAGGCGCTCATGCAAGGACGGAAAGGAGCGGGTGAGCCCGACTGGTGGAACCTCACGCTGGAGAGGATCTCGTCTATCTCCCAACCGGTGGTAGCTGCCGTAAATGGGCAGGCTTGGGGGGGTGGCTGCGAACTAGCGCTGGCCTGCCAGATGCGGGTGGCAAGCCAGAGCGCGCACTTCCGTTTCGTGGAGGTCGGCGCTGGGGCGATTCCGGGCGCCGGCGGCACGCAGCGTCTGCCGAGACTTCTCGGACCGTCTGCAGCTGCTCGCATGATCATGAGCGGGGAAACGGTCGACGCCCAGCAGGCATTGGCGCTCGGCCTGGTCAATGCTGTGCTGCCCCACGACGATTTCATCCGACACGTTCTCGATTGGAGCGCACCGATCGCAGCCCAGCCGCGTCACTCGCTTGTGGCGGTAAAACGTGCACTACTTGATGGGATCCGGATGCCGCTGTCCGAAGGGCTGGCGTACGAACAGAGACTGTTTCGTTCGACGCTGCGTTCGGCCGAGTTTCAGGCAATGCGAGAGACCGACCACAGCTAACCAGACCCGACCGGGCCGAGCGCGGACCGCACGTCTGCGAGAGCGACCTGATCTACGGGCTGGGAGAAGTCTGTTGCCCGGTACCCGAAGACGCTCAAACGAACGCGCCCGTCGAGGTCGATTACAGCCGCGTCGTATGCGGGCTCTCCATCCTCGTCGAGCACACGCTCGACGACCGCGGCAAGACCATCCCCGCTGTCTCTACGGTCCGGCGAATGCCAGACGATCCGCTCGATGCTGGAGGGGATACGCATGCGCCCCGAGGCCGCCACCTCGTACAGCCCAGCAGCCTGAAGGCACAGCTCGACGAGGCGCGGCGAGGTGCGGGAACGACCCGCCGGCTCTCCGATCGGGGCAAGCTCCTGTGCCATGTGCGCCACAACAGAGTCGTCAACGACATACGCGGAGTCCACGACCTGAAACGACGGGCCGTGGAAGTAGAGCCTGTAGATCTCGGAACTAGCAGCCCCCGATCTGCCTTGCCCCGGCGGCATTTCGCGACGGGCGGCGTCCCCGCTCCAGGCCAGCCGGGGACGGAGCACCGCTGACAGATGTTGGACCTTTCCGGCGTGATCCAGAGAGATGCTGCTCAAAGTTGCGGTCGCGCCTTCTCCCTCGCCGAGCACCTCTGCGGTTGTCTGGCGCCTCTCCCCGTCCGGGACGAAGAGGGGCATGCCAACTGAGACCGAGGACACCTCGTCGACTGAGTCCCATCCGCAGACAAGCGTCGCTGCTTCAGCCAACGCCTCCAGGGACATGACTGTCGACAACAACCCGGAGGTCCCGACACGGTGGTCGGCGATAAAGACGTGCTCCGAGCTGTCCAAGTCGAACACCACCGTCCCCGCCAACGGTGACGTCCGACTTGTCAGGAGACCTTGAAGCGGTCCGCCCGAACCCACCTTTTGGCTACGAGCTGAGCCAGGCTGTGCTGCTGGCCTGGGTGATCTTGCCGTTCTTGATCTGGTCGACCAGGTAGGAGTTGACGCAGACGGACGTAGCGCCAGCAATCGCCTTGCCGTTGCACGTGTAAGGGTGCGACAGGAAGTTCGCGTGGTTGGAGCCGGTCTTGAACGCGTTGAGGATGCTCGAGGTGTCAAGTGTCCCGGTCACCTTCGAAAGCGCCCGCTGCACATCGACCGCCTCCGAGAAAGTAGCGGTCGAGATCGAGTCGATCGCCGTCCCGGCAGCCGCGTATTTGCTCATCGCCGCCTCGAAGATATGCGCCTGCGGACTGTTGCCCGACTGAAGGACGAACGGCGACACCACGTACATGTTCTCGGCGCCCCCGGCGGCCGCTTGGATTACAGGCGGAGCAGAGCAGGGGTCAATCGCAATTACTTTGCCTGTGTATCCCAACTGCTTGATCGCTTTGAGCACCTCGCCGCAGTTGTTCGGCACGTCGACGAAGATCACGTTCGGGTTGTCCTTGACAGCTACCGCCACTTCCGGGGTCGGGTCCGGGGCTGTCGGCGGAATCGCAATCGTTGACACGTTCGAGACTCCGGAGCTCTTGAGCACTTTGGCGATGATGCTGAGACCTGAGTACTCGCCCTGCGCGTTGGAGATGTAGAGGTCGGCGACGGACTGGGCTTTCAGCGTCTTGGCAACGAAGACTGCTCCGACGGCGTTGTCACCGAGGCTGATCGAGTTGAATATCACGGCGTTTGAAGCGTTGCCTTCGACAGGGGTAAAAGGGATTCCCCCGAGATAGGCGAGGTTCGCCCGCTGGTAGACAGGAATGGCTGCAGGGCTGCCGACGTCTGCTGCGCCGAGGATCGCCAGGGGATGTTGGCCGACGAGTTGTGTGGCACATCGGGCACTGACGGCCGGCGACGCATCCGAGATACACGACGCCAACTGGATTGGATGTCCGTTAATTCCACCAAGGTAGTTGTTGACGTAGTCCACGCCCGCGATGAGCCCTTGGCGTGCTTCGGGGAAGGTGATCGGCCCTGCCTCATCATTGATGACGCCGAAGAGGTAGGGGCTCTTTGTCGCCTTATCCGGCGTGCCGAGCGGCGACGAAGCCGTAGCCGCCGGCGCCGCTGTCGATCCAGCCCCGGATGTCGTAGCCGTCGAGCTCGCAGACGTCGAGCTGCCACAGCCCGCCGCCAGGACTGCGAGAGCGGCCCCACCGACGAGTACCGACCTCCTGAAATGCTTCACTTCTTCTCCCCTCTGTCGACTCGGGTAAGTTTCACTCCCCAAGAGTGTGTTTCTTCTGTCGATAATAATGACGATCCTCTGCATGCTTGTCAAGCTCTTCGCCGAGAATCTGGTTACCCCTTGACAATCAGGCCGGATACAGAGACACTATTCCAGAGTGGAAACGATTATTGCTGGCCGAAAGCAGCTGCTCGAAGTTTCAGACGTCACGGTCCGCTACGGGGGTGTCACTGCGGTCGACTCGGTGAGCTTCGACGTCGCGGTCGGCTCACTCATCGGGCTGATCGGACCGAACGGCGCCGGCAAGACCTCCCTCATAGACGCCCTCACCGGCTACACCCCCATCGACGGCGGGAGCATCCGTTTCGACGATCAGGAGCTCCGGGGACTACCCGCGTATAAGCGGTCACGCGGCGGTCTTGCAAGGACGTTCCAGTCGGTCGAGCTCTTCGACGACCTAACGGTCGAAGAGAACCTCCTGGTAGCGAGCGAGGGATCGGGCATCTCTAAGGCGCTTCGGGACTTGTTCCTTCCGGCGCGCAAACCCGATCGTTCGGCGGTCGACTGGGCGATGAGCGCCTGCGGACTTGAAGGACTCGCCAAGAAGCATCCCAACCAGATCTCCCACGGCCAGCGAAAGCTGGTCGGCTTGGCACGGGCGCTCGCCCGGCGACCGAAGATGCTGCTGCTCGACGAGCCCGCCGCAGGACTTGACACCGACGAGAGCGCCGAGCTCGGGGAGCGTCTCCGAGCATTACCGAAAGACGAAGGCGTCACGATACTGCTCATCGACCACGACATGGGACTCGTCCTATCCGTATCGGATCGGGTTTACGTTCTGAACTTCGGACGCCTCATAAGCAGCGGCACTCCCGAGCACGTCAGGGACGACCCAGCCGTCATCGAGGCCTACCTCGGACGAAAGGAGCTAGGCGGTGTCGACTGAACAAGCCCCCCACGGCGTTGCGTTGGAAGTCGAGAACCTCACCGCCGGCTACAAAGGAACGGCCGTCGTACGCGACCTCAATCTCAGCGTGAACGCCGGCGAGGTCGTAGCGATGCTCGGACCGAACGGCGCCGGCAAGACGACCACAATGGAGACAATCGCGGGACTCCACCAGCCGATGGGCGGGAAGGTGTCGTTCCACGGCGCCGACGTCACCGGCAGAAGCGCTCACCAACTCGCCCGTGAGGGAATGGCGATGGTCCCCGAAGGGCGGGCACTGTTCCCCACCCTCACGGTCCGGGAGCATTTGCGGCTCGTCAAATCGAAGGGCGGCCTGGCGCTTGGCGAGCTGCTCTCCATGATGCCCGAACTGGAAAAGGCCCTCGACCGGCCCGCCAAGCTTCTCTCCGGCGGCGAGCAGCAGATGCTCGCCCTCGGCAGAGCTTTGGTGAAGCGCCCCCGGATACTCTTAGTAGACGAGCTGAGCCTGGGCCTCGCCCCGGTCATCGTCGAAAGGCTCCTTCCCCTCCTACGCCAGGCCGCTACGGAGTACGGGGCGAGCGTCCTCTTCGTGGAGCAGCACGTCTCGCAGGCATTGGAGGTAGCCGACCGCGCCTATGTGCTCACCCACGGTCGGATCGTGCTCAATGAACACGCCGCGAACCTGGCTAAGCGTCGTGACGTCCTAAAAGCAAGCTATCTGGGGGAAACGACTCTAAATGTCTAGCTTCATTCTGTTCGCGCTTCTCGGGTTGGGTTCGGGTGTCACTTACGCCCTGTTCGGTCTGGGCCTGGTGCTCAAGTACCGCGCAGCCGGCGTGGTGGACTTTGCCCACGGGGCTATCGCCATGTTCATCGCATACGTCTTTCTGGAGCTGCGCCAGAGCGGAAAACTCGAGCTGCCTTTGATCTTCCTCCCCCACGCGATCACCGTCGGACCGGCTGCAGGAGTCAACACTGCAATCGCGATGACGGTCTCACTTGTATACGCAGCCGTCCTGGGGCTGGTTCTCTACGTGGTCATCTACCGACCGCTGCGCAACGCGACGCCGCTCACCAAAGTGTCCGCCTCGATTGGCATCATGCTCACCCTCGAGGCGATTGCCGTGATCAACTTCGGATCACAAGCCAAGTCCGTTCTTCCAGTACTCCCGGCGAGCTCGCTGTCGGTCGGCGGTGTCACATTCCCCGAGGACCGCATCATCCTGAGCGTTTTGATGGTCGCTATCGCCGTCGCTTTGGCCGTGACTTTCAAGCGCACGCGCTTCGGCCTGGCGACGACAGCCGGTGCGGAGAACGAGGCCGGTGCCGCACTCTCGGGGATATCGGCAAGCAGGATCGCGGCCGCCAACTGGGTCATCGCCTCGCTGCTTGCCGGCCTTGGTGGCATACTGATCGCCCCAATCTCCAACCTGGACCCGACGTCGTACACGTTGTTCGTCGTGCCGGCCCTCGGCTGCGCGTTGGTCGGCCGCTTCCGCTCGTTCTGGCTGACGGCCGGGGCGGGGATGCTCATCGGGATCGGCCAGTCGGAGCTGACCAAGCTTCTGAGCGTCTTCTCGTGGCTCCCCCAGCAAGGCCTGCCTCAAGCGCTCCCCTTCGTGGTGATAATCGGCGCTATCTCGCTAAGCGCTAAGAGCGTCCTGGCCAGAAGCGAAGCGACCGAAGCCCGCAACCCGTCGGTCGGGCTCCCGCGTTCGCCTTACTTGACGGGCGCGGCGTGCCTGGTGATCGGAACGATTGCGATCCTCGTGTTGCACGGTTCCCTTCGCAACGCGTTCATAGCGTCACTGACAGTCGCCTGCGTCGGCTTCTCCCTCGTGGTCTTGACCGGCTACGCCGGACAGGTATCCCTGGCGCAGATGTCGTTCGCAGGTATCGGTGGTTTCATGCTCGGACATATCTCCTCCGGCTGGGGTATCGGCTTCCCGTTCTCGTTGATCCTCGCGGGGCTCTGCGCAATACCTGTGGGCTTGATAATCGGCCTCCCGGCGCTACGTCTTCGCGGTATCAGCCTTGCAGTCGTGACACTCGGCGCGGCGGTTGCCGCAGACTCCCTGCTGTTCAACGTCGCCTCTTTCAGCGGCGGCGTAGCCGGGCTTCCAATATCCCCGCCGAAGTTTTTTGGCATCAATCTTGGCATCGCCGAGGGCAAAGCCTACCCGCGCGCCATATTCGGAATCCTCGTTCTCGTGATCGTCGTCGTGATCGGGGTCCTCGTAGCACGACTTCGCAGGAGCGGGACCGGGAGGATGCTTCTCGCAGTGCGGTCCAACGAGCGCGCCGCCGCGGCAATGGGCATCAACGTCTCGCAAGCCAAGCTCATCGCTTTCGCTCTCGCCGCGTTCATAGCCGGCATCGGCGGTGCGCTCACCGGCTACCAGCAGGGCACCCTAACCCCCGACGGGTTCTCGTCGTTCACATCGCTCGGCCTACTGGCGATCGTCTTCGTAGCAGGCATCGGTCGCATCTCCGGGGCCGTGTTCGCCGGCATCATGATGGCAGCCTCGGGACTGACAGTCACCGTGCTGTCCAGCCTGATCAACATCGGTGAGTACCAGACCCTCATAGCAGGGATCTTGTTGGCGATCACCGCGCTCACCAGCCCGGACGGCGTGATGAGCACCGAGTCCGGCAAAGGCCCGGCAGTCGCGTTCGAACGCCTCCTCGCAATCGGACACCGCATTTTGATTCGTGGCGCCCCGAGTGCACCACGTCTCGCTTCGCCCATCATCGCCGACGCCGCCACGACCGAAGAGATGGCCGAAAGCCCCAGCACCTGAGCGCTCCTGGACGCCTTCCGGCAGCCCATCGATTGCGCCCTAACCGGGTGTATTGCAGATAACTCTCCGGGGCTGGGCTGGTCCGGGGGACATCCACCCTCTCTGCTGGCCGAGGTCGTAGATTTGTCCTCATGGGTGAGATAGGACGCAACACTCAGTGCCCATGTGGCAGCGGAGCGAAGTACAAGCGCTGTTGCCTGCGCCGCGAGGACGAAGCGCGCCTGGACG
>JAKBBS010000146.1 GCA_021808425.1 Actinomycetes bacterium | reverse complement strand
CCGGCTTTCGTCAGCGAACCGTCGCAGTACTTCCCGTCGTTCTGGCACGGCGTGGACGGCGGCGGCCTTCTCGGCCTGATCGGAACCACGCTCTACGAAACCTTCGTCGGGTTCGCTTTGTCCGCTCTGCTCGGCCTTGGCGCCGGCTACCTACTTGCGGAGTTCAAGTCGGTTGACGTGATAGTCCGGCCATTCATGACCGGCTTCAACTCGATCCCGCGGATAGCGCTAGCACCTCTTTTCGTCTTATGGTTCGGCCTCGGATCTCTGAGCCGGATAGTCCTTATCGTGAGCCTCAGCTTCTTTATCGTCGCGTTCAACACGTTCGCCGGATTGCAGAGCGTCAACCGTGACCATCTGCTGCTCTCCAGGGTTCTCGGCGCAAGCCGTAGGGAGCGCTTCTTCAAGTTCGTCCTGCCTTCCGCCACTCCTTCGATCTTCGCGGGTCTTCAGCTCGCCTTGACCTACGCGTTCCTCGGGGCGGTCGTCGGGGAGATGCTCACGGGGAGCGACGGCCTCGGCGGTTACCTGGCGCTCAAGATGGGAAGTTTCGACACGACCGGGTTCTTCGGGGGTCTGATCCTGCTGGTGATAGTTGCGTTGGCGGTTTCGGCGCTCGTGAGGGCGCTCGAGAACCGGCTGCTGCGCTGGAGGGCGATCGAACTTGCAGGCACGCACGGAGGGAACCAGTGAGCACACCTCAAACGGCGAGCTGGCCCTCTGTTCCGCCCTGGAGGGGGGTGATAGGACGGACGGTACCTGAGTCCACCCCGGACTGGCCGGCGCGCCCCCAGCCTGGGCCCGACGCCCCGAACGTCGTGGTAGTCGTCCTCGACGACACGGGCTTCTCGCATCTCGGGTGTTACGGGTCGAGCATCGAGACGCCGAACATCGACGCCTTGGCGGCCGGCGGGCTTCGTTACAACAGCTTCCACACGACCGCTCTCTGCTCGCCGACCAGGGCGGCCCTTCTGACGGGGCGCAACCATCACGCCGTCGGAATGCGGGGCCTTTCCAACTGGACGAGCGGTTTCCCGAACTGCACCGGGCGCATACCGCCTGACGCTGCGACGCTCGCGGAACTGCTCAGCGCCTCCGGCTATTCGACGTTCGCCGTAGGCAAATGGCATCTCACGCCCATGGAAGAGACCTCCGCGGCGGGGCCTTTCGACGACTGGCCGCTACGGCGCGGCTTCGACCGCTTCTACGGTTTCATGCAGGGCGAGACGAGCCAGTTCTATCCAGAGCTGTACTGCGACAACCATCCGGTCCCCACGCCCTACGGACCCGATGAGGGCTACCACGTCTCCGAGGACCTCGTCGACAACGCGTTGGCGATGCTCAGGGATCAGCGCTCGAACGCACCGACACGACCCTTTTTCCTCTACTTCTGCTTCGGAGCCACCCACGCTCCCCATCAGGCACCGCCGCAATACCTGGAGAAGTACCGCGGTCGCTTCGACGAGGGCTGGGACAAAGTACGAGACGCGTGGTTCGCTCGACAGCTGGAGCTGGGCGTCGTCCCCGCCGGGACGGACCTCCCGCCCCGCAACGCGGGGGTGCGTCCGTGGGACGAGCTCTCGGGGGACGAGAAGCGGCTCGCTCTCAGACTGCAGGAGTCGTTCGCCGGGTTCTTGGATCACACTGACGCCCAAGTCGGCCGGCTTGTCGGCGGACTCGAGTCGCTCGGCGCCGTCGAGAACACCCTGTTCGTGCTGATATCCGACAACGGGGCAAGCCAGGAGGGCGGCCCGAACGGGATGGTCGACTCCATTCATTTCTTCAACGGTGCGATCGAGACGCTCGACGAGAGCCTCGAGCGCATCGACGAGATCGGCGGTCCACGGGCGAACAACAACTATCCGTGGGGCTGGGCGCAGGCCGGCAATACCCCCCTCAAACGCTACAAGCAGAACACCCACGGTGGGGGTGTTCGTGACCCGCTCATAGTGCACTGGCCGGCCGGCATTTCCGAGCGCGGGTCGGTGAGGACACAGTTCTGCCACGTGAGCGACATCGCCCCGACAGTCCTCGAGGTGGCCGGAGTGGCCGCGCCCAGCGTATTCCGGGGCGTTCCACAGCAGCCGACGAGCGGGACGAGCCTCGCCTACACCTTCGGCGACGGGGCCGGGTCGAAGCCGACGGCGAAGACGGTACAGCACTTCGAAATGCTCGGCCATCGCGGCATCTACCACGACGGGTGGAAGGCGGTCGCGTTCCATCAGCGCTCCACGCCCTTCGACGAGGACCGCTGGGAGCTCTACCACCTCGATCGGGATTTCTCCGAATGCCACGACCTCGCGGCGGAGCGCCCGGAGAAGCTGCGCGAGATGATCGAACGTTGGTGGGTCGAGGCCGGCCGCTACGGAGTCCTGCCGCTCGACGAGAGGAGCGGGGAGCTGTTCGGGATGGCGGGCAAACGGCGACTCGCCGAGATCGGCCGTCGCTTCGTGTTCCTCCCGCCCGTGTCGCACGTCAATTCGGACGCCGCGCCGCCGCTCGGCGCCCGCTCATTTACCATCACAGTGGAAGTCGACCGCCCGAAAGGCGACGAGGACGGGGTGCTCGTCTCGTACGGGTCGGTCACGAGCGGGATTTGTTTGTATGTGGCCGGAGGGCGTGTGGTCTTCGACTACAACCTGTACGGGGTGCACTACAAAGCGACGTCGTCGGAGCTGCTTGCCGGCGGAACTTCGACGGTGGAGGTGGCCTTCGAAAGGACGGGGTCTGCGGCGGCTACGGCGTGCGTCTCCGTTGACGGCGTGTCCGGCGCCACCGTCGAGATCCCGGGGGTGCTCCGCATGCTCTCGACGCTCGGCATGGATATCGGCGCCGACCCGGGTTCGCCCTCGTGCGACGACTACAAGGCGCCGTTCCCGTTCGCCGGGAAGTTGAAGCTCGTCGTATTCGAGATCCCCGAACGCTCCGCCGCTGCTGCCGCCTCCGCTGATGGAGAGGCCCTGGCGGCTGGCGCCCGGGCCCAGATGTCGCGCCAGTAACGCGCCGCCACGGATATGGTCCCCTCGGGCGCTGGACTGCATTACCGCTTCGATCGAGGTGGAGCGAACGCCGGTTCGGGCTCCGGTCCTGTTAGTGCCGCTGGTCGTTGCGTTGTGTGCCTTGCGTCGCTTGGGCGTCCGGTCAGCGACCTCGACCCGCTGGCCGCAGCGGCACGTCGAGCGGGTTGGTCCTCGATCTCCGTCGAGCTGCCGGGCGTTCCGCCGAGTCCGCTGCCCGCAGTTGGGTCGGACCTTCACGACCTGGCCGCCGGTGTCGCCGTCGCCATCGAATCTGCAGCCGAGGGTTCCCCGATGGTGGTTGTCATCGGTCACGCCTTTGGAAACCGGGTCGCCCGCTGCTTCGCCGCCGACAGACCCGATCTTGTCGGGGGCCTCGTGCTGTTGGGTTGCGGCGGTCTGATTCCCGGTGACAGCTCCGCTCGGGCAGCGCTTGCGCGATGCTTCGAGGTTCCGGCGAGCGAAGAGAGCCATCTCGACGACGTCAGGGAAGCCTTCTTCGCCCCAGGTAACGACCCGTCTGTGTGGGCCGACGGGTGGTATGCGGAGGCGGCGCACGCGCAAGCGGCGGCGGTGGCGGCAACGAGCACGCAGGACTGGTGGCTGCCACCAGCGCCGATCCGGGTCCTGGCGGTGGTGGGTGCCGAGGACCGGATTTCGCCCCCGGCGAACGCACGCTCTCTCGTGGAATCTCTCGGTGAGAGGGGTCGCATGGTGATCGTTCCGCGGGCGGGGCACGCCCTCATCCCCGAGCAGGAGACGGAGGTCACTTCTGCACTGGTCTCCTTTCTGGACAGTTTGTGAAAAAACTCCGGTCACCCAGGTAGCCTTGGGTGATGCTTCTAACCGAAGTCGACCATGTGGCGATAGCCGTGAGGGATCTAGACGCAGCCGTCCAATGGTATGCGGACACCTTTGCGGCGACTGTTTCGCACCGCGAGACGATCGAGCGTGACGGTGTCGAAGAGGCGTTGCTGTCGGTCGCCGACTCCTACGTCCAGCTTCTGACCCCGATACGGACCGACTCGACGGTCGCAAAGTTCCTCGACGCGAAGGGCGAGGGTATACACCACGTCGGCTACAGGGTCGACGACTGCGCCGCAGCGCTTCGCCAAGCCGTAGCGGCCGGCGCAAAGGCCATCGACGCCGAGCCGCGGCCCGGCTCTCGTGGGACGACGGTGGCGTTCCTGCACCCGAAGACCGCCTTCGGGACTTTGATCGAATTGGTGCAAGAGTGAGATCGAGCATTGTCAACCTAAGCGCAGGCGCCGGCCCGCGCTCCAACGACCTGTGCTGGTGCGGGAGCGGGCGCAAGTACAAGCGCTGCCACAAGGGAAACGAGGGCAAGGTGATGCCCGGAAACGTCAGCCAAATGCTCTCCGTCCCGGATTCAATTCCGCCAACCGACTACTACCTCAGCGCGAAACCCCGCCGCTGGGACGAGCCGATGGTCAAGTCGCCCGAGATCATCGAGGCCATGCGCGTCGCCTGCCGGATCGCCGCCGAGGTCCTGGCAGTGACCGGCGCAGCCGTTGCGCCCGGAGTTACGACCGACGAACTCGACCGGATCGCCCACCAGGCCTACATAGACCGTGGCTCGTTTCCGTCCACTCTCAACTACCACGGCTACCCCAAGTCGATCTGCACATCGGTCAACGAGGTCATCTGCCATGGCATCCCCGACGACCGTCCGCTCGCTGACGGCGACATAGTCAACATCGACGTGACCGCCTACATCGGCGGCGTCCACGGCGACTGCAACGCGACTTTCTTCGCAGGTGACGTCGACGACGAGTCGCGGAGGCTGGTGGACGTGACACGCCAGTGCCGCGACCTCGGAATAGCGGCAGTCAAGCCCGGTAGACCGATATCGGACATCGGCCGCGCCATCCAGTCACACGCAGAGTCGAACGGCTACGGCGTCGTTCGCGCGTTCGTAGGGCACGGCATCGGGGAACAGTTCCATCTCCCGCCGAACGTGCCGCACTACTTCAGCCCTTCCGCGAGCACGGTTATGAAGCCCGGGATGACTTTTACGATTGAGCCGATGATCACGGCCGGCTCCTGGCGGGAGCGCATGTGGGACAACGGATGGACCGCCGTCACCACCGACGGTCGTCGCACCGCCCAGTTCGAGCACACCCTCGTCGTAACCGACTCCGACGCCGAGGTCCTCACCGCCGAAGTGTAGGCCGGTGGGTCCGCCCCGGCGGTGTGGGCGGCCGGTCGCGGTTGGTGGGCGCTGATCGGCTGGTGGCGCGCATGGTGGCGGCTGGTAAGGTTAAGACGTGAAAAAGCTACTGATGTTGCTCGCCGTTGTCGGGTTGGGTCTTTTCGCAGCTCAAAAGCTTCGTTCAAGCTGAACGCAACGCCGCTAACCTGTGGCGGCAAATGAACGAACCCTGACAATCAGATCACAGTTTCCTAACAAGTTCTGCCGATAATGCTGTCATGGTCAGCCAAAACTGGAGTGACATCGCTCTGCTCTACCGACGAGCAGGGTTCGGCTTACGCCCCGCCGAGCTGGACACCCTCGCCTCGGGCACGTACGAATCGGCTGTCGACGGTCTGATAGCCGGCCTCGGCAACGCCCCCGACCCGGGCGCTGCGGCCATACCCCTGCCGGACCTCACGCTGCCGCCTAGGCCGGCCAAAGGTGACATCCCGGCATTGAAGGCCTACCTCCGCCAGGGATCGCTCGAAATGGCGGCCCTGCAAGGGTGGTGGGTCGACAAGATGATCGCTACGTCCACGCCTTTGCGCGAGAAGCTCACACTCTTCTGGCACGGGCATTTCGCTACCGCCTTCTCCAAGGTGCGAGACCCGAAGCTGATGTACCTGCAGAACGAACTGTTCCGTCAAGCGGGCGGCGGGAGCTTCGAGACGCTGATGCAGGCAGTCGCCAAGGACGGGGCGATGATGTTCTGGTTGGACACGGTCACCGACAAGAAGGCGCACCCGAACGAGAATTTCGGTCGGGAGATGATGGAACTTTTTACCCTCGGACTGGGCAACTACACCCAAGACGACGTGGTAGCGGCAGCCAGGGGCTTCACCGGCTGGTCCTACAACCGTAAGGCGTTCGAGTACATCTTTCAGCGCGGCCAGCATGACTACGGATCCAAGACCTACCTCGGCCAGACCGGCGACTGGAACGGGACCGACATAGTCCATATCGCCGTCACCAGCCCGGCGTCCGCCCGGTTCGTGCTCGCCAAACTCTGGAGCCACTTCGCCTACCCGGTGCTCCCGACGGACCCCGTCGTCGGTGACCTCCTAGGCGCATACGGAACCGGAATGAACATCTCGGCGACGTTGAAGGCGATGTTCATGCACCCGAACTTCACGAGCACCACAAGTCGGACCGGGCTCGTGAAGCAGCCGGTCGAGTATCTCGCGTCCGCAGCGCGAGCACTCGGACTCGACGCCAAGATGCAGCGCACGACCCCGACAGCGTCGACGACCTCCCACAAGACGGTGCGACACGCGACTCTTGCTGTTCTCGGCACCGCGCTCGGCCAGACGGTCTTCGACCCGCCGAACGTCGGCGGATGGGGCCAGAACCTCTACTGGCTCGACACGGTCACCGCCCGCCTGCGCTTCCAGGCCGCCCTGCCCCTCGCAGAGACCGGCGACATCACGATGGTCTCGTCGGTACCAGCATCCCAGCGGGTCGGAGCGGTCGCAACGATGCTCGGCGTCGACGCGTGGGGCCCCACTTCCGCTGCCGCCCTGGCTCAGGTCGCCGGCGAACCCGTCGAGCTTGTAGCCCTAGCCCTCACCTCACCGGAGTACGTACTGGCATGAGCAAGGACATTCTTTTCACCCGCAGGCGCTTTCTGGTAGGGGCCGGAGCGGCCACGGCCGCGCTCGCCACGGGCGCCGTCATCGGGCACTGGACGGATGCGCTCCCGAATTCCGCCAAGCCGTCAGCATCGGCGGCGTCGGGCACCGGTCCCCTTGTGCTCGTGACCTTGTACGGCGGCAACGACGGACTAAATACCGTGATCCCCTACGGTGACCCGAACTACTTGAAGCTTCGGCCGAACCTCGGCTACCAGGCTGACCAGGTGCTTCCCCTAGCAGACCAGATCGGGTTCAATCCGGCGCTCAAAGGATTGCACTCCATGTGGGGGGCCGGGACCCTCGCCGTCGTGCGTGGCGTCAGCTACCCGAACCCGGTGCTGAGCCACTTCGAGGGGATGGACATCTGGCAGACCGCCGATGTCGTCAACGGGTCCGGTCCGGGCTGGCTCGGGAAATGGCTCGACGCCAACAGCTACGACCCGCTGCGAGCCCTGAGCGTCGGCACCACCCTTCCGCCGGTCCTGCGCGGTCAGACCTACGCGGCGACGGCGATCACGTCGACCCGCCTGTCTTTGATAGGCAACACGACACTCCAGGCCGCCTTCGCTTCGATGCAAGCTGCCGGGGCCGATCGAGTCGGCATGGCCGCCGCCGTAGCGGCCGCTGGCACGGACCTCTTGGAAGCGAAGGTACGACTGGACAAGATAGGCGCTGAGGTGGGCGGGTCCACGTCGCCGGGGACAACGTCGCCGGCGTCCATGTCTGCCGGGTCTACGTCCGCGGCTGGGGCAGCCAAGGGCGGCGCTGGCAAAAGCGCCTATGGCAAGAGCACCCTCGCCGACGAGATGGCCGTCGTGGCTGCGCTGATCAAGGCGGGCGCGCCCACCCAGGTGTACCAGGTGAGCCTGTCGAGCTTCGACTTCCACTCCGACGAGAAAGCCAACGAGGAGGCCCTGCTGGGGCAGCTCGACAGCGCATTCACGTCCTTCTTCTCGGCACTCGACGGGGTCAAAGGTGCAGAGAACGTGGTGGTGATGACTTACTCGGAGTTCGGGCGGCGCCCTGGCGAGAACGCCAGCCAGGGAACCGATCACGGGACGGCAGCGCCGCTGTTCGTCGCCGGCCCGAAGGTAAAGGGAGGCCGTTTCTACGGCGACGAGCCGTCCCTGACCTCGCTCGACCCTAACGGGAACCTGCTACACAACGTCGACTTCCGTTCCGTGTACACGACGGTCCTCGACAAGGTTCTCGGGGCCGATCCAGAGAAGATACTCGGGGGGTCGTTCCCGACAATCGGGTTCCTTTAGGTCAAGCGCCACACTGGGACTTCGAAGGCGCGTGGGCGTCGATGCGCGGCTTCTTTTTTCCATTGCTGCATGTGACCAGGAGCTGCTAAGGCGCCAAGGTCGGGTCGCGATAGTCCAAGATGTGCAGCGCCAGGCCGTGGTCGGCGACGAGGGTCAACCAGTGCTGGTCTCCTGTCAGCACGGGGAGCTTTTGCTGCTGAGCGTAGGCGAGACAAC
>JAKBBS010000145.1 GCA_021808425.1 Actinomycetes bacterium | reverse complement strand
CCGACTGCTACCGCGCTCTTCGTCGCTACGAAGACGCCGAACAGCTTTGGGCTGAATTGCGTGAGGCCTCCCCGAGCGGCGACGTCGTCGCTGAAGGACGCATAGTCGCTGCAGAGGTCAAGGCTGATTGCGGTGACCTGGCAGGAGCGATCCTGATGCTCGAAAAGGCGTCCCGCAAGGTCGCGCAGCCCTCGGAGAGGCATCTACGACAGTGGTATGCGCTAGCCGACCTTTACGAGCGGGCAGGGGACTTGCCGCGCGCCAGAGACCTCTTTAACCGGGTCGCGTCGGTCGACCCCGACTCTTTCGACGTGCGTGGACGTCTGACCGCTCTGCGCTGAGCCGGCCATGCCGTGATTCCTTCAGCAATATTGGTGTGAGGGGCCAGCACCTCGATCCCGCCGCCCTCCGCTCGGTCCATCAGTTCCTTGAGGTTGTCGCGAGTGCAGCCGATGTCGTCCGACTGGTACCAGTGGCACCGAGGCAGCTCGTTCAATCTCGGGGCGACGTCGATGCCGCCAGCTCCGACTCCTTCATGGTCACACCTACTCGTTATGGTATTCGCCAGGCACTCGACGGAACGTGAGCCGCCTCTCGCCGACGCAGGACGTCGACCTACTTCAGGTTACAAAGTGTAGCCGCGACCGCATTCCCCCCACAGGCGCCTTAGCCGCGGGGACGGTGTCGGCCGAGGCTCGATACTCGGAGGTGTGGGAAAATGCTGAACGTAGTAGTCGTGAAAGGCGTGCTCGCACGGCCTTCCCAACTGGTCGAATTGCCCTCAGGCACGAGACTGTTGGCGCTCGAGGTCACGGTCCGCAGACCCGACGGACCGGCCGAGACGATACCCGTCTCATGGCTCGGTGCACCGGCCTGGGGCGAGGATCTCGATGTCGGCGAGTCTGTGGTGGTAGCCGGCCGAGTGAGGCGCCGGTTCTTCCGCTCTGGAGGCAGCACACAGAGTCGGACAGAAGTAGCCGCAGCGAGCATCGCTCGGAGCTCCTCCTTGGACAAAGTGGCCGCGTTAGTCGCTGAAGCAATGGACAGTCTCGCGACAATCGTCAGCGAGTCGACACCAAGCGGCATCCGACTGTGATCGCGCTGGATTGCTGGGCGTCGTAGGCAGAGCGCGACGAGTTCAGTCGCTCAATCGGCAGCGACGGCCGGGAGATGATCCCGTGGTGGGCGGTTCAGCGTTGCGCGCTTAGGTTGGCGTCGATGAGACCCCACTCGAACGCGACGCTCACTGACTTGGCGAAACAAGAATATTGCCACGGTTGGATGGGGACCTCTGGTGAGTCCCAGTAAACTCACGGAGCGTGAGGTCGCTTGGCGATGACGTAAAAGAACCGGGTCAAGCCGAGCTTCCGCGGGTGGCGGTCTTTTGGGAGCAGGCATCGGCCTCGCCGCTCGAACTCGCGGACGCGGCCCGTGGCCTCTGTCGCATTGTTTGGGTTGTTGGTTGGTCTAGGTCTAAGGCGGAGATGACGTTTCCGGACAGGATCATGGCGCGCCTCGGAGCGCTTGTCGATATAACGGGGAACACCGAAAAGGAGGTGCTGGACCTTCTGCGGCCGTATGAACTGCAGGGAGTAGTCGCCTTCACGGATTCACCCCAGGTGTTGGCAGCCACAGTGGCCGCTTCGTTCGGCTTGCCCTTCAATAGCGTCGACGCTGCTCGCCGGTCGAGTGACAAATACGAGCAGCGCTCAGCGTTGCAGAAGGCTGGTATTCCGGTACCCGGATTCATGAAACTGACACCCTCCGACTTCCCGAAAGCCACCGATCGTCCATTGCCCCTGGCGTATCCGGCCGTTCTGAAGCCCTGTCATGGCTCGGGTAGTCGTGACACGTTCTTCGTTCGTGACGACGCAGATCTTCGGAAAACTTTGGAGCTGTGCGACAAGGAGAACTTCATCTTGGAAGAGTTCCTTGAGGGGTCACCCGAGCCGGCATCGAAGGTCGGTGCCGACATTGTCTCCGTTGAGAGCGTCCTCTTGAATGGCGTCGCCCATCATTTCGGCGTTACTGGGCGATTCTCATTTGCTCCGCCCTTCCGCGAAACTGGAAGCTTCTTTCCAAGTGACTGCTCATTGGAAGACCGTAGGGCTGTGCTAACGCTAGCCACCGCGGCCATTAGCTCGCTGTGCCTTAGCCACGGCGCAGTGCATACGGAAATCAAACTGACACCCTCGGGTCCGAGACTCATCGAGATCAATCCTCGAGTCGGTGGACTTATCGCTTTCCTCATAGCACGACTCGGTGGGCCCCCTTTGGCGGCGTTGGCGTTTCGGCTGGCCCTCGGTCTCGAGGTTGAGCCGCCCCCCGCTATTGTCAGCCCACTCATCTCATTCGCTCGCTGGATCCCCTCTCCAGCCAGTGCGACGGATCTCGATGAGATCGCTGGCATAGATCGTTTGCGCGCCTTACCTGGAGTCGAGAGCATCGCCCAAAACAAGCGACAAGGCGACCGACTGGACGCTCGCGAGGGCGGTGCGACCGGGTACCTCCTCGCGGTTAAAGGCGCTGTGGGCTCGTACCAGGAATTGCGACAGCTCGTCGCAGAAATCGACAACTCGCTGACGGTAACCTATGGCTCCGCTCAGCCGTCCGTGACATCTTGCTAGGGTCGCCCCGTCGGGACCGGCTCAGACTCCAGATGGCCTGCCTACTGTGCTTTCGGTCGGCTCGACAGCTACGCCGACTTCTACCGCTGGGATCTGGCCGTCGCTGCTTTCGTCGGTCCTCGCCGTCGTCGTGGGTCCGAGCCATCGCAACCCAAGGGGTCGACGCTGCGTTGGACATCGCCGGCCCGTGTATGCTGATTTGCATGCAATCGACGAGTGTGCGGATCGACGGTGAGACTCACCAAGAATTGAAGTAGCTAGCGGAGGATCTAGGGACGACCGTCGGAGGCGCAGTCGTTGCCGCTGTTCGTGCTCTACGCCAAGACCGAATGGGGAAGCAGCTCACTCAACCGCTGTTAGCCGCCGCGTCCTCCTGGCTCGATGCTGAACTCGGGTGACACCGTCGATCTCGACCTCGGACTACCTCATGGTCACGAGGCGAGGTTTCGTCATCCCGCCGTGGTCGTGTCTGCCCAGCGGATTCTCACCGCCGAGCCCTCTGTGGTCTATGTGGTTCCGCTGACGTCGACGCTTCGGGATTTCCACTCAGAGATCCGGATCGATCCCGACGATCACAACGGTCTCGCGAGTAGCTCAGCAGCGCAGTGTCAGCACCTTCGGGTGGCGTCGACCGGCCGGATCATTACGGTTCGCGGCAATGTGGGGGCTGCGACGCTCGCCCAGATCCGCGAGACGATCGCCGTTATGCTCGACTTACCTTCCTGAGAGGTCTTCGACGGCCGAACTTCGGTTCCGCGCACGCGTGTCCGTGTCGAGCGCGGCAAGTTCGTGCACATTCTGGAGGCTGTCGTTTGCAGCATAATGTTGCGATGATTATTGAGCACGCGTTGCTGCCTGTCAGGAGCGGTGAAGAGTCCCGTTTCGAGGCGGCGTTCGCTGAGGCAAAGGCGATTATTGCGGGTATGCCCGGATTCATGGGACTTTCGCTGTCCCGTTGCCTGGAACGTCCCGACACCTACCTTCTACTTGTCGAATGGTCAAACGTCGATGCTCATATGGTGGGATTCCGAGGGTCGCCGCAGTACGAGGAGTGGCGTCGGCTTCTCCACCACTTCTACGAGCCGTTTCCAGTCGTGGAGCACTTCGAACCGGTGTCGGCCGCGTGACGGCTGGCGTTAGTGTGCGAATTGGTCAGGAGTCTCGGGAGTCGCGACACGCCTGACCATTTGAAGCGTGTTTTCCCACCTTTTGGCAAACGACTCTTGGCATTAAAGAGTTTTGTGCCAGCGCCGTTCAGACGGCACAATCCGCGCTCGGGCTCCAGCGCGCCGAGCATTTCGTTATTGGTGACTCTCCGTCCGAGGCGGAGCGCAGGAAGGCCGACCAATGCTACTTGATGACAATCCAAACCCGTCCGAACGATCCCGGGCTGTGGAGCGACTGGATGAAGTCCGACGACCCTCGAATCGGCGCCGTTTTGGTCGCCTCGGTCTGGCTGGAGGTGCCGTCGCTGCCATGGTTCTCGCTGTCGCACTATCTCTCACGATTGGGCAGACCAGGCCTCTCAGGAGGTGCGTGTCAGTTCCGGGACTGCAACGGTTCAGCCGTTTTCGACGGGGTCTACCCGCACTACGCTGACCACGCTACTATCTACCTCAACGGCGGCTAGTCCGACCACAACACCAGTCACGACGCCGTCGACCACAACACCGTCGATGACGAGTCCTAATGAAGTGGAATCCCTTCAGACCGGCTGGGAGGAAGCTCTGCGCTGTGTTGTTGTCGAGGATCGCGGGGAGGGAAATCGTGTCGATTGAACCAGTCGACGGGTCGAAGTGGTAAAGGGTGAGCCCTAGGCTCAGCCATACTTGACCCGACGGGGTAACGGCGATCTGTGATGTGACAGACGAGGCTGCTGCAACCTGTGTGTGTGAGAGCACGATCGTCTGAGAGATCAGCCCGGGGGAGACAACGTGGAACAGGTCGACTTCGCCTTGTAGAGCAGCGGTAAACCAGACTCCCGGTGCGCTTGGATCCGACGCGATCGAATTTGGTTTGGCGTAGCCCGCCGGTAGGTAAGTCGCGACCGGTAGCGCAGTCATGCTGTGTGCCGAAGAGGCGGGCTTGACTTGTACTACTGCGCTACTGTGCACGCCCGACGATGTGCATCCGCCGACGAGTCCCGATATCGCTGCGACGACGATTCCGAAGGAGGCCCTCGTGGATCTGCGGTGCGTCACGGGGCGCCTCCCCCTTGAGTTTCGAAGCTTTGATGAGAAGCTGGACCGTACTAGATACCGGGCGCGTTGTGGTCGATGGCGTTGGCGGGGGTTTCGATGATCTGGCTGGCTGGAGCGCAAGCATGTCGATAACGGGAGGGGAAGGCCAACGTAGATGAGATTCGTCTCGACCGATATGGTCGCGGGGTACCAGGCGAAGGAACTGCGCGGCTACATGAGAGAGTTGCGGAGCCGATGCGATCGCCAGAATGGCGTTCCTACACGCGTGCTCGGTGTGTTGTTTCACGAGCCGATGGAGCAAGTGGCCGCCATACTCGAAGGTGAAGGGTTGATCGAAAGGATCGAGACGCCTGAAAGGACCTCGGACGAAATTTTGTGGCAGACGACCTACAGGGGCAACGCGCTGGCTATTGCGAAGTTCATCCAACCCGTCTCACGTCACAAGGCACAGGCGACTCTCGATGGCTTCTTGGAACGGGTGGCCCTGGTCAACCAGCGGGGCAGCGGGTGGCTCAGTGGTGTGGCCAAGGTAGAACTGTACGGCAGCTTCGCAGATCCACAGATCGATCCTGTGGGTGATGTGGACCTGCAGGTGTTCACGTTTAGGCGCTGGAGCGGCGGCTCGCAGAGGATGTGGGATCATATCGAGAAGTTCATCGAAAGCCGCGGTGCGAACCCGTCTAGTTTCATGGGGCGTCTCGGCTACCCGGAGAGGGCGCTTCAGTCCTACCTGAAGGGCCGCAACCCGCTTTTGTCGATAGCGTGGGATGTTGATCAGCGCGACCAGCTCGGAATCACGCCCGTTACTCTCTATGAGACGGAGACCTTCGAGGATCTGAGCTAGTCTCAGATGCCGAGGACCAGCCGCAGCCCGTCGTCGAGTGATCTGGACTGACGAGCGGGCAAGTCGGCTACGTGGTCGACGAGTTGGTCGCGATCGACTGTGAACAAGGCCGTCACGTTGACGACAGACGGTTTCGCCAGAAGGTCATCGGGCAGCGCCACGTTCCCGGGCTGGCGGCCGAGCGTTGTGTTGGATGTGACTGCGACCACGATCACGGTCTTGATTCGAGAACGGTTGAAGCGGTCGGAGGACACTACGACGGCCGGCCTTCGATACCCGGGCGACGAGCCGACTGGATCGCCGAAGTCGGTCCACCAGACTTCTCCGCGCTCTACCACGTCCAGCCCCCGGAGTCGATCAGGAAGCGAGCTGCCGCGGACGATCCGGGGGTCGTCGTGTCCTTGGCGTGCTCGTCGGCGTGCTCGTTCAGTCGGTCCGTAACCGGGTCTGGTCCGACGTCTTGGAGGTATTTGGTCAAGGCTCGCGCGTAGAGCTGGGACCGGTTCACGCCAAGCTGTGCGGCCGCCTGCTCGGCACGCTCGTAGAGTTCGTTCGGCAGGGATACGGCTGTCTTCACCCTTCTGAGTATAACCGGTATAACGCTCGAGGCTAATATAGCCCGCCGCGACGGGCGGCGAATCTGCGATTTCGACGCCCTGCTCCTACACCCGGCGCGTGGTGAAAACGCTCCCCGGGAAGATACGACGGGACCGTTCTACGGTCACGGCCGAGATGGTGGTCGATAGCTGAAACGGACCAGCCCCGCTTGAACACTGCATCAGCCTCCAGGTCTTCACCCAGCTCAAAGGTGGGGAGTTTCAGCGATCAAGTGTCGGGAAAACTCCTTGAGCCACTTCAACTGCTCCTTACTTGCACGCTCGGATCGAAATCGTCGAGAGCATCGGCTGGAATACCCAAGGTCCCGTCGTCGAGTCGGACACGAGGAAGCCGGTCGTAGTACATCGCCTCGATGATCACTCGGGTCCTGACGCCCAGACGCTTGGCCGCCTCGGCGGGTCTCAGAATCTCCAAGCCAGTCACCGCAAGTCTCCCTCGTCGAGACCCAACCTACCGTGTAGGAACCTGATTACTGTCGCCCGCTCGTCGATGAGCCCGGGCGCGAAACCGGCATTCTCGATGGTGGACAGAGAGTCCTCCAGCGCCTCCAGAACTCGGAACGTTTCATCCAGGCTGAGGATCAGCTCGAGGGGAACTGGATCGCCGTTGTCGTTCACGGCGTCAGACTGCTATCGCCCTGTGACGGTTACAGCCCGCGGCTGCGACCCAAGCCAGGGGCAGTGGGATCACCCTGCTCGGAGGACGCCGACCCTTGCCCATCCACCACGACCGGCTGCCCTCTTGCAGGCAGCCCCACGTCAGAGCCGCCGGCTCGCAACCCGAGCAGCGCGAGAAGCCCGAGCCAGACGGCCAGCTCTTCGCGCACCCCGGCCCAGCTCGCGTCCTTGTGTTCAGTAAACAGGCCGCTCGGGTACTACTTCGCCGCCTTCGTCAACCGGATGCGCCTGCAACGGCTTGGGGTGGAGGTCTTCGTGCTGGTGGCCGACTACCAAGTCATCAGCAACTGCGGCAGCGTCGGCGGTCTCGCTGACTACGTCCGTGGGCTGGTGACTACCTTGCCGCCGGGCGCGGCCCAGACGCCACGACCATCTTCGCTTACAGCGTGACGCCGGTTGTCAACCAGCTCATGCTGCCGTTGCTCAACCTGGTCAGCGTCGCGGCGCTGGAACGCACCCCGACTGTAAAGGCAGAGGCCGAGGCGGCGGGCGGCAGAGCCATGAGTGGGCTGTTGCTTACTTACCCGAGTGATCAGCTGGGATCTGGACCTACGTCGCCGCCGAAGCTCCGGTCGAGGAGCCTGTTGGTCACGAGGTCCAGCAGGTATCCGTTCACCTCGTCCCCGCCCCGGTTCAGCTCGTCAGCGATCCTCATGAGGTCTTCGATGATGGTCGCCATCTCCTCCAGGGAGAACCTGATGGGCACATCAGCGGGCACTGCGGCCGCCCGGCTTAGCGATCGGACGCTCTGGTGGCCAGGCCCTCGACGTCCTCTGTAAGGAAAGCCTTGGCGCCGCCTGCCAGCTCCACGGGCTTGATCCGTCCCTCCCGGACGGCGGAGATGAAGGCGGCCGGTCCCATGCCAGAGGCCCTGACGGCGTCAGCGGGATCCAGAAGGCCGTGAGGTACTGTGTCCCGCCTGGTTATAGCCCGCCGCCGGGTGCGGACGACGTTGGGCTGACCGATGTCACCAACGAGGGCGCTGATTTCCCGGGAGGACATTCCGCCACGGTGGGCATCCACGATCGTTGCGTCCCGGACGAGGCGAACCACGTAGTCCTCGGCTCGGGTCCGTCGGTACTCCTCCTCAGCCTCAACCAACCGTTGGCGTATAGTTGCCAGCTCGTTAGCCGGGCTGTTTTTCGCTTGTCCCACATATGTCACCATGACATACCTTGGTTGCTTTGGCAAGTAGCCACCCGACCCGGTGGCCCAATCCACGCCCCGGGCAGCCGGGCAACGTCACCGGCCGGCCGGGCAGCCGCGAACCGCTGACGCCAGCGGCGCTTCGAAGAAGTGGGTGCCGTGGTGGGTGTCGTTGTACCGGCCCTACGGTAGGGGTCGGTAGCGAACCCGTCGGCGGCAAAAGTCGCAGCAACGTGCTCGGCGGGCGACGCAGGCGTGGCAGCT
>JAKBBS010000008.1:5297-37671 GCA_021808425.1 Actinomycetes bacterium | reverse complement strand
GCTCGTCTAGGTGCAGGATTGTCTCAAGCAGAAGTCGCCAGGCGTGCGGGCACTTCACAGCCTGCGATAAACCGTTACGAAAAAGGTAGGACCGTCCCGACGCTCAAAACAACGGAGCGGCTCCTCGCAGCATGTCACGCGAAGCTTCGCCCGAGCGACCTGCTTGCCAACAACCGAGAGCGGATCCTCGCTGTGGCGGCCGCCCATGGCGCCGTGGAGGTGCTCGTCTTCGGCTCGGTTGCGAGGGGCGAGGACGACCCCGAATCCGACCTCGATCTACTCGTCGACATTCCTCTGGAACGCCTCAGCCTGCTCGACTTGATTCAGCTCAAACTCGAGATCAGTGACCTGCTCGGCATCAGGGTCGATCTTGGAACTGCGGAAATGATGAGACCGGAGGTACGTGAAAAGGTGTCGTCCGAAGCTCGACCACTCATTGGCCGAGGCCACGACCCCTTAGCGGCTTAGGGCGACAGCTCAGAACGGAAAGCTCACCCCGGTAAGCGTCTCCGAGCTTTCCCACAGTGCCCGTGCGTTCGCCTCGTCCCGAGCGTGGCGCGATGGGGTCTCGCGCACTGGGTGACCTGCGATCATCCACCGGGGCCCGTAGTACTCCCCGCCGGAGGCCGACGGGTCTGTCGCTGCTCGAAGCAGCGGCAGCGCACCCATCCCCACGGACTGGCCCATGCCCGGAATCCAGTTGAGTGAACGCAGCACAGCGTTCGATATACCGCTGCCTTCGACGCCCAGGTCGGTCCTCGTGAAACCAGGGTGGGCGGCGAGCACTTTGGTGGTGAAGCCCGCTTGGGCGAAGCGCCGGTCAGCTTCGAAAGTGAACAGCAGGTTCGCGAGTTTGCTCTGCGAGTACGCCGCCCAGCGCTCGTAGGGTCGCAGGTCCCACAGCAGGTCGTCGGGATGCACGACACCGTTTCTGTGCGCCATGCTCGAAACGTTGACGACCCTCGCGTTCGGCGTGGATTCGAGCAGCCCGGCGAGACGGGCGGTGAGGGCAAAATGGCCGAGGTGGTTGACGCCGATCTGCATCTCAAAGCCGTCTTCTGTGAGCGATCTGTCGACGGCCATTACTCCCGCGTTGTTGACGAGGATGTCGAGGCGGTCGGTCCTTTGCGTTATCTCGACGGCGGCCTGCTCTACCGATGCAAGCGAAGCAAGGTCGAGTCCCACCACCTCGGCGAGGCCGGCTATCCGGGCGGCCGCTGAGCGTCCCTTGGCTGTGTTGCGACACGCCAGCAGTACACGGGCTCCGCGGGCTGCCAGCCGGGCGGCAACCTCTAGGCCCAGACCGGAGTTCGCCCCGGTGACGACCGCGACCTTGTCTTTTAGCGGCGGAATGTCTTTGCTGCTCCACGAGCTCACGCCCTCCACCGTACCTGGGAAGCGTCCACTCTCAGCCCTTACGAGGGGACGACTTCCGAGGAGCATTACCGGAGTACCACCCGAGCACTACTCAGGTAGGATAAGGAAATGAAACTTAGCGTGAGCCTTCCAGAGCAGGACGTGGCGGTGCTGGACGAGCACATTCGCAACACCGGTTTGGCATCTAGGTCAGCGGCGATCCACCAAGCAGTTCGACTTCTAAGCCAATCCAAACTCGAGGACGATTACGAGGCGGCATGGCAGGACTGGGATCGTTCAGGCGACCGCGACGCCTGGGAGACAGCCACGGCAGATGGTCTGAGCTAATGCGCCGCGGTGAGGTACGTCTCGTCGACTTCGATCCCACTCAAGGAAGCGAGGCGAACAAGCGCCGACCAGCAATCGTCGTGAGTAATGACCGGGCTAACGCGGCCGTAGGACGCTCCGGCCGCGGTGTTGTCACCGTCGTGCCCTTGACAAGCAACACAGCGCGAATCTTCCCATTTCAGGTTCTATTGCCGGCGGCTCTGGCCGGACTTCGGGTCGACTCCAAAGCTCAGGCCGAGCAGGTTCGCTCCGTGGCCGTCGAACGAATGGGTGCGGCCATTTGCCGGCTACCAACTTCAATCATGGCCGAGGTCGATGACGCCCTACGGCTCCACCTTGACCTCTAATGCTTGGACGGTCGCTGCTGCCACCTCGAAGCTCCCACCGCCAGCTGGACGGTTAAGCTGCCCGCTTGTGAATGCGGAGGAGAGCGCGCCGGGCCGGCAGCGTCCGGCTCGGGTTGCGGTTATCGGTACGGGTTACGTCGGGCTGACCACAGCGGTCTGCCTGGCACATCTCGGCAACACGGTCGTCGGCGTGGACGTCGATGCTGAGAAAGTAGCCCGAATGTCCGCCGGAGACCCACCCATACTCGAAGAGGGACTCGGGGACCTCCTCGCCGAGGGGATCGCGGATGGCAGGCTGACTTTCACGACTGACACTGCGGCGGCGGTGCGGAACGCGAAGTTCGTCTTTCTTTGCGTCCCGACCCCCCAGGGCGCCGACGGCTCGGCTGATCTGCGTTTCGTCGAGCAGGCGTCAGCTCAGATCGCCCCGCACCTCGACGCGGGCGCGGTGGTGGTCACCAAGTCGACTGTCCCGGTGGGGTCCGCAGGCAAGGTCGTCGCTGCTCTCGGGCGCGAGGACGTCGCGGTCGTATCCAACCCGGAGTTCCTCCGCGAGGGACGGGCGGTCTCGGACTGGCTGCATCCCGACCGGGTCGTGATAGGAGCGGACCACGATTGGGCGGGCCGGGAGCTTTCCGCTCTCTACGAGCCTCTCGGCGCGCCGATCCTGGTGACCGACCCCGCCAGCTCGGAGACGATCAAGTACGCGTGCAATGCGTTCTTGGCTGCGAAGGTGAGCTTCGTCAATTCGATCGCCAACCTCTGCGCCGCGGTCGGGGCGAACGCAACGGACGTAATAGCGGGGATGAGCTTCGACCACCGGATCGGCTCCGACCATCTGGCCCCCGGCCCGGGCTGGGGTGGGTCGTGCTTCCCGAAGGACACGCATGCGTTGCTTCGCATCGCCGACGATCACGGGTACCGCTTCGAGCTGCTGGAGGCTTCGATCCGGGCGAACGATGCCCAGTTCGACACTGTCGCCGACATGGTGGCGGCAGCGGCGGGCGGCGACATCTCGGGTGTGACCGTCGCAGCGTGGGGTTTGACGTTCAAAGCGGCGACGGACGACCTGCGCGATTCGCCGGCCGTGTCGGTGCTTTCGCGCCTCGCGGCGCGTGGCGCGCGGCTGCAGGCGTTCGACCCGAGCCAACCGGCGCGATCCGACCCGCGCCTCGACGGCCTCGAGGTCGAAGTCTTCGGCGACGCTTTGAGCGCCGCTCGCGACGCTTCGGTCCTAGTCGTGCTGACCGAGTGGCCTGAGTTCGCCTACGCCGACTTGCAGCGCGTCGCAGAAGTCATGTCGGGGAACGGTCTCGTAGACGCCCGCAACATGATCGACCCGGCCCGGGCGAAGGGCGCCGGCCTCGCATACGTGGGGATGGGGAGGTCTTGATGCGCTTCTTGGTGGCCGGTGGCGCCGGGCTCATCGGATCGGCAATGTGCGAGCATCTCGTCGGTCGCGGTGACGAAGTCGTCTGCTCGGACAACCTGGTTACTGGCTCGCGGTCAAACGTGGACGAGCTGGCGGGCCATGAGCGCTTCAGCTTCGTCGAAGCCGACATCACCGAGGGAATCCCCGTCGAGGGACCTTTCGACGCGGTGGTCAACCTGGCGTGCCCTGCGTCCCCGGTCGACTTCGGCCCGCTCGCTCTCGAGATCCTGTCGGTCGGCTCGATCGGAGTGAGGAACCTCTTGGAGGCGTCACGACGCTGGAATGCGAAGTTCCTTCAGGCGTCTACTAGTGAGGTCTACGGGGAACCGCTCGTGCATCCCCAACCCGAGTCGTACTGGGGGAACGTGAACCCGGTCGGACCCCGTTCGGTCTACGACGAGGCGAAGCGTTTCGGCGAGGCGCTCATCATGGCATACCACCGCAAGTACGCTATGCCGGTTCGCATCGCCCGAATTTTCAACACTTACGGTCCGAGGATGCGCCCCGACGACGGTCGGGTCATCTCGAACCTGGTGACCCAGGCTCTTGCTGGCGAGCCGCTCACGGTCTACGGTGACGGCGCTCAGACCCGAAGCTTCTGCTACGTCGACGACGAGGTAGCCGGCCTACTCGCGCTTGTCGACTCTGACGTGGTCGGGCCGGTCAACATCGGCAACGACACCGAGTACACGGTACTGTCGGTCGCCCAATTAGTCATCGAGCTCACCGGCTCGGCGTCACCGATAGTGTTCGCGCCTCGCCCGACAGACGACCCGACCCAACGACGACCGGATCTGACGCTCGCTACGAGCACGCTCGGCTGGAAGCCGACCACGCCTCTAGCCGAGGGTCTCAAAGCCACGATCGAATGGTTCGACAAGCGCCTACCGAGGTAGCACTGTGTTTGTCACATCCAAGTCGCTGCCGGAGCCGGGGAATTCGGAAGGAGCTCACTCAAATCGGCCAGCTCGTCTTGTAGCTTAGCGATCTCCTGCGACAGGGCGAACACGTCATCTGCACGCCCTTGGACAAGCGCCCGCTTGCGCTGCTCGACTAACTCCTCGAGTTGGAGTTCGACTCCCATTGCACGTTCGCTGGGATCCATACCTGTGTATATATCCGCTGCTTGCCGGTTGTCAACGCAAACAACTTCCGCCGTTGCTGCCTCTGCTCAAAGTGGACGAGCGCCCTGCCCGGTCACCTTGTCCCAAACGGGCGAGTACCGGACTATGCAGCGAAGCGCCTGGAACCCGTCGCGCCAGCCGATCTTCTTACCTTCGGCATAGGTTCGCCCGGAGTAGCTGATTCCGACCTCGTAGATACGCGCTCCGCTGCGGGCGACCTTTGCGGTGATCTCCGGTTCTATCCCGAAGCGGTCCTCGAAGAGGTCCAAACCCTGGATGATCTCGCGCCGGAAGACCTTGTAGCAGGTCTCCATGTCAGTCAGATTCAGATTGGTAAAAGCGTTGGACAGCGTCGTGAGGAGCTTGTTGCCGACCGAGTGCCAGAAGTACAGCACCCGATGCGGGCGATCCGACATGAACCGTGAACCGTACACGACGTCTGCCTCGCCGATCACCAATGGCTCCAGGAGACGGCCGTACTCGCCGGGATCGTATTCGAGGTCCGCGTCCTGCACGACCACGAAGTCAGCGGTCGCTTCCGCGAACCCGCGGCGTAAAGCTGCTCCTTTGCCCATGTTGCGCGGTTGAGCTATCACCTTCATGCGCGTGTCCCCGACCGAGCGCACCTCGTCGAGCGTGCTGTCCGTCGAGCCGTCGTCGACTACGACGACCTCGGCAACCCACGGCGATTCGAGCACCCGGGCCAGGAGCGATTTGACGGTTGCAGCCTCATTGAAGCACGGCACTACCACGCTCAGACAACGCGACTCACCCACTGACTTCTCCTCTCACGCCTATCTTTCCCCGCCGAACATCATAGTTTGCATCGCATTTCGATCAGGTGGGCGACCTGCTTGAGTGGTCGCCCGAGCTTGTCGGCGACTGCGAACACCCGAAGCTTGCTCCACGGCGCTGGCGTCACGATCGCCACCCGCATCCCCCGAGACGTGCAGGAAACGACTGTGTCGATAACCGACTCAAAAGCTTCGCTTGGGTACACATCGACGGTACAGCGCACTTCGAAACTGTCACCCGTAGCCGGCACCGGGCCGGCAGGGGTGCGCCAGACGTCGAAAGGTTCGCCGGGCTCAGCTCCAGTTCCAGCTATCACAGCGTCTCGGGTCGTGGCCGCGATGGCGTCGAAGCCCGTGAAGCGCGCTCGGCCTTCGATGCTGTCGGGCAGGCCCCATTTACGGATGAACTCGAAGCGGTTACGTGCCAGCATCGCCGAAATCGAACCAAGTTTCGCGTCGGAAGTGTCCGCGCTGTTGCCGAAGTGAAGCACCCGCAGCGTCTCGCTGTAGGCAACTTTGAGGCCGGCGGAGCGGGCCTTCAAGGACAGGTCGAGGTCTTCGCAATAGGCCGGGAAATACCGGTAGTCGAACCCGCCGAGCGCCTCGAAGAGCGACCGGTTCATGACTGCGCAGGCCGCCGATACGTGGTCCGTCGCCACGACGGGCCTGTAGCGAAGGTCCTCCAAGTTGGAGCCGCCCCCATTTTTCCTGACATATCCCGCGCCGTCCATAGTAGACCCCGCTTCTTGGACGGTACCGTCTGAGGACACGAGCGTCGCCCCGAGAATTCCGACCGTCTCGTCCGCGACGTAGGCGTCGAGGAGCTCCCGAAGCCAATTGTCCGCGACGAAGACGTCAGGGTTGAGGAACACGAGATGGCTCGCCCTCGCATGTTCGGCTGCGATGTTGCACGCTTCACCGAAGCCTCGGTTGGTGTTGATCTCGATTACGCGGATCCGGGCGTCGAGGGCAGCGGCAGCGTCGAGGCAAGGCTGAGGGGGTCCGTTGTTGGCTATCAATAACTCCCACGCCGCCCCGGCTTCTACCGCAGCGAGGACGGCGGCGCACGAGGCGGCGAGCTCGGGCTCGTCGAACGAGACGACTACAACCGAGGCTTCCGGGGCAGTCCCACGCGAGGTGGCGATCACGGAGGCGTCCACCCAAGGCGCGCTGCGAGCCTTTGAACGCGCGTGCCGCAACGCCAGGCCGGCGACCGCCGATATTTGCCCGCCCGCCGCCAGGGCCTCGTCGATACTGGTCGAGGATGGTAGCGAACCCCGCGACAGGCGGCGCCCGGCCGCCACCCCGACCCATAACGTCATGAACATCTGATTCGACAGCACCCGGCACAGCTCGCAAGCCACCTCATCGAGGCGCCGTGCGGTGTCGAGGAGGTCAGTCCCGCGGCGCAGAGCCTCTGACTCCTCGCCAAGTCGCAGCTCGATACCTTCGAGAGGGTCGGCTGGGTTCAATCGTCGAAGCCTTCGGATCGAGGTAAAGGCCGCCCAAGTCGAGCTGGTACGGATCGCCGGTAATAGGGCCAGACGCAGACTGTCGAGCGGCCCTTCGACGGCGGCGACGAACTGCCGATCAAAGTCCTCGTGTGCGAGTTTGCGCACCGACCTCGCGAGCCGAGCGAAAGTCAAACTCCCCGATGTCAGGTCTTGCATCGCCGCACTTGGCCTCTACCAGTCCAGGCCGGGACACTGTCAGCCGCGCGAGAGACACCCCGCTGCTGACGGCGCTTCATGGCCGAAAGTCTAACATCGTGGCATGTCAGCCCTTGCCGGAGCGCAACGTCTGGTCCAGCGCGCGCGTCTCGCCCCATGGCGCGTCGAGCGAATTTTGGAAGAGACCGCCGCCTTGCGCGACGACGTCGAGCGCCTTCGAGTCGAAGTTGACACCTCCGGGCAGGTCTTGGGCGACACTCTCATGGCGCTAACCCGTTCGCTCGACGAGGTTGTGGAGCGGATCGCGGTCATCGAAGGCCGCATCGCGGGATCGGATAAGTAAGGTCAAGGCTACAGGGTCGGTCACGGCGATGCCCCGTGTAGTCTTCGGCCTGCAGGGGCTTCAGCAGCAGGGTTTCCTGCCGGACGCCACCCTCGACGCGAGCCTCAGCTTCGTGCGGGCGATGGCCGCGCACAGGCGCGACATGGTGGCCGGGCTAAGCGTCGATCCGCACAGCGACACCTCCTGGCTAACCGAACTTCTGCCATCTGGACTGCCAATACTGTCGACTGGGGAGGAGGTCCAGGCGATCGAGGGCCCCCTCGTGTTTCACGCTTTGAGCCTGCTCGCCGGGCGCACTGCGCAGCAGCTTTGGCCGGCCTGGGCACGAACTGCCACGGTCGCCTTCGCGGTGAGCGTGCACGACGACCTGACACGCCTAGCGCTCGAATCCTCCTCGCACACTCCAGAAAGCCGCCTCAGTCAAAGCCGGCACCGCCTGATCCGGCGGGCTGACGCGGTGATCGCGACGTCGCACGCTGGAGCGCTCGACGCTATCGGCTGGGGTCATGCCGACCCGGAAAAGGTGTTCGTCGCCCACGAAACCGTCGACAACCCTTGCTCCGACGTGTCCGGGGACGCTACTCCTCGCATCGACGGTTTCGACGCCGCTGGCGATTTCGTCGTAGCTCCGGCGTGCGTTTCGTCGTCTATGCACACGGAGAATATCGTCCGCGCTTTCACCGGTCTGGCGTCGCAGGTACCCGGCAATCCGCAACTCGTGCTGGTCGCCAAGCAGGGCAAGACCTTCGACCCGAACCACATTACAGACCTCGACGCCGACTCGCGCCCGCCGGTGGTCGTCGCCGCCGGCCTCGAACTCCCGGAGTTGCGCTGGCTGTACCGGTCCTGCCTCGTAACCGTCATAGGCGGCGTCGACAACGGATCGGCAGCGGCGGCGATCGAGGCCGCCGCGTATGGTTCTGGGGTTGTTGCAGCCGACCACGACGCCCTCCTCGAATTGGTCACCGAGCCGGATGCACGGTTCTACCCCACGGCGATGGACTCCATATCGTCGGTCTTGCGGCGCTGCCTGACTGATCGGGAGTTTTGCCGCGCCCGCCGCGAGGAGACCGCCCGGGGCTTCGCCGGCTACTCCGAGGAGGGGGCCGCCGAGGCGCTTGCGTTCGCGTACCGCCGGGCGGCTGCGGGCAGGCCGCGACGTCGCCTACCCGAGTCCGCTGCGTCCCTGTAGATAGCGGCCAGTTCGCTCAGCCGGGTATCCGAGCCTTCAGCCACAAGGAAGTCACAACCCGTCAACGCTTCGCCCAGTTGAGCTTCCCAACCCGAGGCGCTCCCTGCGGCGGTCGGGTAGCCGTGCGCGGTTGCGACGATACCCTTCGAGCCCGTGTTGGCCTCTACGATCCTTCGCAGGCCTTCGAGGACGGCGGGATCAGGCCTTGTCAGGTCTATGACGACATGGACGACGTCGACTACTGACAGAGCGAGTTCGTCGGCCAGGTCGCCCTCGCCGACAAGGCCGAACTCGCTAGACATGTCCGCCTGAGCGGCCATGCAGCAACGCAGCTTCGAGAGGTAAGTCCGGCAGTCGTCGCCGATCGGGCTCAACGCGACGAGCGCCACCTGCGGAACGTACGCCTTTCGGATCACTTCCTCCAGGGCGTTCCGCCACCCGCCGTGCTCGGCAACGCGGACTTCCTCCCCGTCCGGGCCGACGAGGTGGTTACCGATCGGACCTGCCCTACAGGCGACGACTATCCCGGCCGTCTGAGCGCTCGCACGGTCACCCTCGCCGCAGCCAGTGCCCTCGTCACCGCCAGCACCCTCGTCGCATACGACTGCGACGTCCGGGTAGCCGCCCGTCCCTGACGCCAGTTCGCCGAACTGCTCGACCCAGCTCGTCGGGCCGTATGCCGCCACCCGCAGCGGACGGTCGAACCCGGCGCAGCCTTCGATGACGTCTGCCAGGACGGCCGCCCTATCGAAAGTCTCGAAGTAGCCTACGCGACGTCCCTGGGCTGACAGCGTCCGCTCGAGTAGGCCGCGCTCCATGCGAAGCGACGCGACGGCGTCGGCGACGATTCGCGGATCACCACTTTCGACAACGATGCCCGCATCCCCCATCGTTTCAGCAACAGCAGCCGAACCAACCGCGACAACGGCCAAGCCTGCCGCCATCGCCTCCAGCAGGGGTACACCGAAGCCTTCGTGTTCGCTCAACGACACATACACTCCCGACGACCACATCACTTCGAGAAGCTCCCGCTCCGCGACCTTGCCGAGAACCTCGACCCTGCCCGTAACACCCTGCGCCTCGATCTCACGGAATACGGCATCGACGTACTCGTGGTAGGTGGTGTTGCCGACGAGCACCAGGCGGCATGCAGGGTCGTATGTCCGCTGATAGCAGGCGAACGCCTTGACGAGATCCACCTGGCCTTTACTCGGGATCATCCTCCCCACGAACAGCCAGTCAGCCGAGCGGCGCTTCGCGCCGACTACCGACGCACCGACCGTTGACGCGCCGACCGTGGCGGGTCGGAAGGTCCGCCCGTCGGCCCACACGGGCAGCACGTCCGCCCGGCGGAACCCTGCTGCGAGCAGCTCACGCCTGTTGTAGTTGGAGTCGGCGATAGCGCCGACGCAAACGTCGCGAAGCTCGCGCAGCTGCTGGCGACCCAGATGAAGGTAGAAGTTCGAGAGCGGCTCGGTGATGAACCGCTCCGGCGTGATGTTGTGATACACCACCGCAATGTCGTGACGTGCTGTTGCTATACGTTCGAAGCAGTCGACCCCGATGGAGAAATGCCAAAGCAACAGTTGGCGTCGCGCCGGAGCGTACTCGGACAGGCGTCGAACCTCTCCCTCGCAGCCGCGCCCGACACGCTCGGCGTACACGTCCGATGCGTAGCCCATACCCCGCAACACCGAACGCAGGGCCAGCATCTCCCCGGTTATCGCGTCGCCCGAGTCGACGCTTTGGTGAAACTGGTCGACTCGGTCGTATGGCAACGCCGACGTGTCGGCCGGCAACACCTTGCGTTGGGCCGTCGCGCTCACGCGGTCATGACTGCGCTCGGCCGTCGAGCGATTCGACCTTCAGGGAAAGCTCCTCGATGCGCCTCTCCGCACGCGCCAACTTCACCGCCAGGGCGATATTCTGGCGTCGAAGTACGCCGAGGTACTCTTTGACCTCGGCGAGCGCAGCCACGGCTGGTTCGAAGTCAGGATCGGCCTGCTCGCTCATCGTGGTTTCAGTTTAGAAGTCAGCGAACCGCGTCGCATCCGCGAGGCGCGAATTGCCTTGCGGCAGCGCTGCATCACGAACGACGCTTGCCGTCGCCTCACAATGTCTAGCTGTGTACACTGACGGGTGCCCCAGCCGGCTCGACACTTCCGCCCAATGACCGTTAAGCCGACGTTCGACTCCTACACCAACTGCGGCGAAGACGTCGTGTTGTGGCGAGCGCTCGGCTCGCTCCCTTACGGGCACTACCTAGACGCAGGAAGCTCAAAGACTTCTCCGGGCAGCACCAGCAGAGCGTTCTACGACGCAGGCTGGTCCGGGCTACTAGTCCTCCCAGATCTAGACCGTGTCGCGTCCGTCCGTATCGAACGGCCCCGAGACGTCGTCGTCGAAGCCAACCCCGACCGTCGAGTTGGGTCGATCCTCGATGAGGTCGGCTGGCGCGGCGAGGAAATCCACTTCTTGAGCTTCGAAGCCGAGGCCGCCAGGTACTTCGTCGACGCGCCTGATCCCGCGGTCACCTCCGACATAATCGAAGGAGCCGACCTGGGCACATGTCGGCCGTGGATCGTCGTCGTCGACACTTCGACGGTAGCGCCGACCATCTCGGAGCGGTCACAGCTGCGCCAGCGTATGGAGGACTCGCACTACGGCCAAACGATGTTCGACGGCACCAACTGCTGGTTCGTGGACGCCAGCAGGGCGGAGCTCCTGGCTGAACAGCTCAGTTACCCAGCGCACCCCAGCGACAGATACACCACCCCAGCCGAGCGCGCTTGGCGGGAGAAGGAACGCAGCCTCCACGATAAACTCGACTCGCTTGAAGCCGACGTCGCCGCGTGGCGTTCCAAGGCGGTCACGGCGTGGGCGTCGGTGCGCTCGGATAAGAAATCCCAAGATGTAGTAGCCGCCGCATTGGAGGCGGACGAGGGCGCGAGCTCCGAGGATGCCGGTGAGATTGAGCGACTCCGAGCGGAACTGGCAGAGATCCGGGCCTCCACGTCCTGGCGGGTGACAGCCCCTCTCCGGCGTGCAACATCTCTGATCAAACGCAGGAAATGAACCGACAGAGAAGCGAAGCCGTCGAGGCGGCCCTCGCCCAACGGCTGGCTGAGGCAGCGCCACATCTCAGCTCCGACATCATCGGAAACGCCCACGATCCGGTAAATGCCCAGGGCATCGAACGTGGCGCGGCGGCACTGCTCGATATCGTCGCTCGCGTCATTTGCACGCAGCCGACGCCGGACAGGCTATGGCTCGCCTTGACGGCCGTCGCAGGATGCCTGCCATGCGCAGACGACATTCACGAAGCCCACTATCGCGCCGAGACCTCCAATCCAGTGCAGATGGCGATATGGATGCTCGATTACGCGTTGGAGCACGGCTCCCCTGAGACGGACACATTCACCCTTCGCGTGCTCCGCGACGCTGTACTCGTCGATCCTGGCGTCTCCGGCGCGGAGCAAGCACTGAAGCCCCTCGACGCTCTCGTCGGTTCGATCATTTCGCGCTGGGCCACCTGTCGCGACGTTCTTTGCGTCTCGTGGACGTCCGGCCACGAGTGCTGGACCGTTGCCGCCCCAGACGTCGCAGAGATCGTCGTCCCCTGGCATACAACTGTCTTAGCGCTGGGTCGGTTGGCACTAGGCGCATGTGAACGAATCGCCGGGGCAGCAGAATTCTCTGGCTCTCAGTTCGCCGCCTTGGTCGACGACTGCTTTCCCGCAGCAAGTGCCGGCCTCCGCGCTGACTCTACTGTTAGATCGATCGCCACATACTTGGGCGTTCTAAGACGTTTCGGTCGACTCGTCGCCCTGAGCGAAGCTTCGGCGTCCGACTTCCGCGGCTTCACCTCGGCTCTACCGGCGCAGGGTATCGACGGCCCGCACGTTGCCTTCTGCGCTCCGCCTACTGCGGCGCTTGCGGTGCCCCCAGACAGCTTGGAAGCCCCGGGCGTAGTCGAGCGGCCGCTCTGCGCCACTCCCCCGACGGTGCTCTGCGTCGGGAACCTCGACGACCAATCAGATCAGTCCGTGCTCATTAGCGCCTGCGAGCGCTTGCGGAGGGACGGATTGCAGTTCGAGCTGACCCTCGCCTGCTCCGAAGTTCCAAACGTCGATTCGCTTTTTGACTCGGCCCGCTTCGCCGTGTTCCCGTCGATCCATGAAGGAAACACCCTGGCCATATCGCAGTGCCTCGCCATGCGGCTACCTGTCGTCTGCTCGAAGTTCCTGACATCCCTCCCGGTCGGTGGGATCGCCGCCGTCGACACTTCCGATGAGCTATCTCTTGCCGACGTGATGCGCAGCCTCCTGGTCGATGACGCTGCGATCAGTAACCTGCGAGCCCAGATCGACGGGCGGCGCGAAATTTCCTACGACGACTTTGCAGACGACCTGTGGGGCCATCTCGTACGCGGGCCGGGTCTATCGGAAGGCCAAGACCGGCCCGCCAGAGCTACATAGTGGCGAACCTTCTACGCTCTATCCTGGTCGGGTCCGGGTCCTCGCGGTCGTCGGCGATGCGCTCGCGCGCCGAGGCACTTCTAGGGGCGCTCGGGACGTTGGGACCTCCGAGCGAACCGAGCGACGCATCCGATCGACCGTCACCCGGCGACATCGTCACAGCGATGAGCAACATTCTCGACAGCGGCCGCCCGGAGCTTTGCTGGCTGGCGGTTTCGGTGATGTCAGCACGACTCCCCGACGTCGGCGATGTAGAGCACCTCTCCCGCGAGATCCGCAAAGGAGGCGATCCGACAGACATCCTCGTTCGAGCGGCTGATCGTGGCGGCGCACTCGACACCGACACACACAAGACGGTGTCGGTATACCGCGGCAGGGTCCTGGTCGACGTGGACCGGACCTCACGCACCCCGCTCGGCACCGGCATCCAGCGAGTGGTCCGCCAGGCAGCCCGGCGTTGGGCACGACATCCGGAGACGGCGCTCGTCGGGTGGACCGACACGTTCGACGCTTTGCGTCCCCTCACCGAGGCCCAATGCAGCGTTGCCCTCGGTGATCCAAGCCGTCCACAGGCGAGCGACGCACACCCCGACGCGGCGACCGACGTGATAGTCCCGTGGCGCTCGACTCTGATCGTGCCCGAGCTTGCCGTCGAGATGGCGCGTCCGGCGGCTATCGGCACGGTAGCCCGCTTCGCCCGAGGCAGCACCTGCGTCATCGGGTATGACTGCGTCCCCCTCACAATGCCCGAGACGTCCATAGACGGCATGTCCAGCGATTACCTGCGATATCTCGCTGCCTGCGCGCACGTGACCCGTATCGCAGCTATTTCCGACACGGCGGCCCTCGAGTTCAAAGCTTGGCGTTCGACGCTCGCGTCCCGAGGCCTGCAGGGCCCGGGCATAGAGACTGTGGAGCTCGCCCTCGAAGCGCCGGCACCCGCGCCGTCGGCGAGCGACGTCGCCGACGCAGGGCGCCTGCTCGGAGGACACGGCCTGCCGGTCGTCCTGGTCGTCGGGAGCCACGAGCCTCGAAAGAACCACCTGGCGGTCCTGCATGCGGCGGAGCTCCTCTGGCGTCAAGGGGAGCGCTTCGAGCTGTCATTCGTCGGAGGCGACTCATGGAAAAGCGGCGCCTTCTTCGAACGCCTACAAGACCTTCAAGGTAGCGGCCGACCGCTTCAGGCGTTGAGCGCGATCTCGGACCGACTTGTCTGGGCCGCGTACCGGGTTGCGTCCTGCAGCGTGTTCGTTTCCCTCCACGAAGGCTTCGGGCTGCCGATAGTCGAGTCGCTCGCCGCCGGTACCCCCGTCGTCACGTCTAACTACGGCGCCATGGCCGACAACGCCCGCCACGGGGGCTGCCTGCTCGTCGACCCGCGAGACCCGGCCGCGATAGCGTCCGCCATCCGTCGATTGCTTAGCGACTCTCAGTTAGCAGAGACGCTGCGCCGCCAAGCGCGCGCCGCTCCCACCCGCACGTGGGACACCTACGCCGAGGAGGCCTGGGACTTCCTAGTCGACGGCAAGCCCCCACGCAGCGACGTAGGAATCCAGCTCAGCTCACCCGGCGGCGGCGACGCAAGATGATGCCGCCAAGCGCTGCGAGTACGACAAGAGCGGCTGCGCCAATTGCGGCGGTCCCGGCCAGGCCGAAGCCGCTAGTAGACGAAAGAGGCGGCGACGCGACCGGCGAAGAAGCGGAGTGGGACGGCGCCGCGTAGAGCACGGGCGGCAGGGTGGAGGCTTGACGGTCGAGGGGTGTAAAGAGCTCCGAACCTGAAAGCGACGTCAGCTGCTCGCCTCCCGAACCCCCCGCGACTGCTTTCGCCCCCGGTCCAAGCGGCGGCGGGATCGCCGCCGAGGAGACGGCGCGCTCGCCACCGGCGAGCAGCACGGTGCCGTTCGGGAGTACCGCCAGGGCTGGTGCGGCCACAGCGCTAGTGAGGCTCCCACCGTTGGCCCAACTGTCGGTGGCGGGATCGAACACCTCTGTCTCGGTTACCGTCGAACCCCCGCTGAGACCTCCCGCGACGAGGACACTTCCGTCGGGAAGCTCGACGACCCCCGGGGAGGCGACCGCTGCCGGCATGCCCGGCGTCTGCGACCACTTCCCTGTCGTAGGGTCGTAGATCACTGCGTTGTACGCGCCGCCGACGACCAGGATCCGCCCATCGACGAGACGTACGCCGCTGTCCATCAGCCTGGCAGCGGGCATGCTGGCCACCTGGGCCCACCGTCCGGTCGTCTGGTCGTAGCGCTCAGCGCTCGCCAGCGTTCCGTTGGGTCCCTGGCCGCCGGCGATCAACGCCCCGCTATCCCCCGAGGTGCCTCCCCCCAAAGCCACGAGCGCCGCGAACACCCTGGCGGTACTCAATGAACCGGTTGGCGACCACTTACCGGTCCGCCAGTTGTAGAGCTCAGCGGAGGCGCGCGGGGCGTGTGCCGTGTCCTCGCCGCCTGCCACGAGGACGGTTCCGTTCGCGAGCACTGCGCTTCCCGCGAACGCGCGCGCCTGGGCGAGCGAGCCAGTCGCGGACCATTTTCCGGTCCCCGGATTGTAGAGCTCGGCGCTCGACAACGCCCGGTTCCCGTCGGTACCCCCGGCGACGAGGACGTCTCCGTCGGGGAGCAGCACGGCCGATCCGCCTACGCGTGGGGTGCCCATAGGGGCGGTGGAAGTCCAGCGCCCCGTTTGAGGATCGTATATCTCAGCCGAGTCGAGAACAGATGGTCCGCTGCCGCCGCCAGCAACCAGTACTGAGCCGTTCGGTAGGGTGACGCTCATCGGCAGGGCACGCTGCGTGCTCATCGACGCGGCTTTCGACCATCCCCCGGCCATCGTCTTGTTCCCTGACGGGACGGCTGCGACTCCCCCGCTTGGGCCGGGTGGACTTGCCGTTTGCACAGCCCTGGTTAGCGGAGCGCTAGTCAGCACGAAACCACCGCCGGCCGACGGGCAGTTCGCCGCCGCCGGTAGCGACCGAAGCTGCGCCGCTGCGAGCGTTGCTGTGACCGACCCGTCGAAGCCGAACGTGACCGAGTAGCCGTCGGCGGCGAGAGTGATCCCGCTCGAGTCGATGGAGAATCCCGTCCGGCCGATGGTCAAGGAGAAACCGGTGTACTGCCACTCGTAGCCGCACGCGAACGGCCACCAGCCGTCCTGGTAGCACGTCTTTGTTGATACGTAGACTCCGATCTGCAGCGAGAGGTTCCCCGAGAAGAAGACGCTGAGCCCGCTGGTGGAGATATCCACCTCTACCTGGGCGCCGAGGGATCCGCCGATATCAAGTGCGGGTCCTATTTGGACCGATCCCGGCCCGAGCTGCGCGGCGCCGTTCAGCTGGAACATGAAGCTCAGCGGGGACGTCGACGCCTGAAGGACGATACTGACCGGCCCGATCGACAACGGTCCGAGATTGAATTGTGAGATGTTCCCGACGAAGTTGATGCTCGGCGGGTTGAAGCCGATGTTGGCCAGGATGTTGACGCTCGTCCCACTGATCTGCGCCTGGAAGCCGAGGCCGAACCCGGCGGGGTATGTGACCTGGCCGACCGTCGCTCCTTGGGGAGAGATGTAAAGTTGGGCGAAGTCGACCTCGATGAGCGTCGGTTGACCGAAAGCGGCCAGAGGTTCGAGTGCCGGAGTGAAGGAGTTCTTGGTCCCGATCGACAGGTCGAGCAGGAACGGGTCCAGGTTGAAAGCGAACGTGATCGGTGCACCCTGCTGGTAGCCGACGGCATTGGCGATCACCGACGGGAGAGCAGTCACCGTACCGGCGAACCCGGCACTGATATAGGGAGGCTCGCTGGTGACCCCGGCTTGGAGCGTCGCGCACTGGACGGTCAGCCCCGGGATGCCGAACGCGTTCACCCACCCTGGGCCACCACCGGTGCAGTCGCCGACCGATAAGCTGAAAGTGACGCTCGCGTTTCCGGCGTTCTCGCCGGCTGTGATCTGGCCATCGAGCGCCACCTGCGACGGCGGGTCATTGGCCGCGGCCGAAGGGAGGTTGAGCGTCGCGGTGAGCCCGACCCCGAAGTTGACGACAGTCGGCGACAGCGTCACCTCCAGATACCCGCTGTCGAGGGCCAGCGAAGCGCCACCAGCGGAGAAGAGCGTGATCCCGCCGTTGGCGCCCCCGAAGTTGATCGACAGCTTCAACATGTAGAGGTCAGTGGAGAAGTCGGCTGTGCCGATGGCGGTCAGTGATGTCCCGGCGGGCACCGACAGGTTCACCTTCGCCAGGGCCTGTTGAATCGACGCGGGTATGGTCAATGACAGGGAGAAGGAAAGTCCCTGGGGCAGATTGATCGACCCCATAGCGGGATCGCCGGTGTTGAAACCGTTGACCGCCGCGCTGGCGTAGTAGACGTAGGCGACGTCACCGGTGGAGCCGAGCCACGTGGACAGGTTCACCTCGGCTCCCGCGACGAAACCGCTCGGGCTGACCTGCACGGTCACGACTTGGGAGAATCCCCCGCCGGTCGGCATCTGCACCGTGATCGTCGATTGGATCTTCGCCGCGAATCCGCTTGGCGTGTCGGAGAGGGTGATCGTCGGCGCCGAGAGGCTGAGATGACCGCCGAGCAGGCTCAACGCGAGGGAGTCGACCGTGGCAGCCAAAGTGAAGGTTTTGGCGGTCAGGTCGAAGCACCCGGTGGCGGTCGCCGAGCCGTTGAGCGAGGCGAGCGAAAGCGCCAGGGTGCCGTTCACGTCGAGCCACAGGTCCCCGCCAGCCGACACGGTGCAGCCCGTCGGCGCAGCGGCGTTGCCTAGCTCGATCGCACCGATAGTGACTGTGACGCCGGAGGTCGACAAGGAGAACAGCGGGTTGCCTCCGACCCCGGCCGCCTTCAAGTCGAAGCTGACGACGCCGGCTGCGTCGCTCAACGTGCCCGATAGTTCGGCGTCGATGCTCACTCCGGGTGCCGGCTGCCACACCTGCGCGGCGGTTGCTGCGACTGTGAGGGTCCAGTTGTCGAACGACTGCAGCGACCCCGACAACGCGAGAGAGCCGAGCCCGTCAAGCGACACCGTGCCCGACACCGCCAACCCCGACGTGCCGAGGGAGAAGCTGACATTGCTCAACGTGAGCGACGGCACGGCTGAGAATGGAGTGATCACCCCGGGAAGCGGCCCAGGAAGGCATCCACCCCCCGTCTGAGGAGCGCAGGTCGTGACATCCGCGGTGACGGTTCCCGTTGAGCTGCGGGTAATCGAGCCCGAGAGGTCTACCACCTGACCGAAGAGGCTGAGACCGGTGATCGACGCGGTCGCGTTGAGGGTACCGTCAGTGGCGAACGACCCGGAGAAGTTGACGGTCGCTGTGGGGGCGCCGGGAATCGGAATCGTGCCGGCGAGCGCGACGCTGAAGGTGTCGGACGCGTAGCCGAAACTCGCCGACGTGATAGAAACCCCGCCGGGAAGAGTCAAGAAGGGGAGCCCGGCCGGTGGGGTGAGGCTGGCAGTGAAGCTCGGAGCTCCACCGGGGTTCCAGTGGCCTGCGAACGTGATGGCGCCGCCCGGCGGCAGGCTGAACCCGGCGCTCGACAGTGCGGCGGTTACCACCCCCGAAGGTGTGTAGTCGAACAGGGCGGTGAAGCCAGCGGGCAGGTTGACAGTCCCGAAAGTCGGGTCTCCGGTCGCGTAGGCCGTTACCGGCCCTGACGCGTACGCGAAGAACCCGCTGAGCGCGACTCCGAGCCCGGCGAAGCTTATATTGCTCGCAGCGAGAACCAGTGCCCCGGCGGTGCTCGAGTTGTCGACGATGCTCAGCGTGATCGGCGTCGACCCGAGGGCTGCGACAGTGACAGCGGCTTGGCCGTCGATGTTGAACGGGGCTCCGGCGCCGCCGCTGAGGGCAAGGCTGGTGAGTTGTGCGGTCAACCCGGACGTGATCGTGACTGTCGATGTGGAGTTGAGGTTGAGACTGAAGGCCCCGGTACGGAGATCCAACGTGCCGAGGATCCCTGCGCTGAAGCCTTGGGTACCTCCCACGATTACAGAGCCGTCCACGACGAGAGTCGGGTGAGCCGGGGTGGGTTGAGTCGTCGTCGCCGATCCCCCGCACCTAGGAGCGATGCCATATGCCAGGGCGACGCAGTCGATCGTGAACGCGGCGCCCGGTCCGGGAGTCCAGGTGACCAGGGGTGTGGTCGCCGCGCCTGGCAGGGATCCAGCCTCGAAGTCGAAGGTCACAGACCCTTTGGTGGTGATGGTCGCAGTACCGGCGAGAGTCACGTTGAACGTGAGCCCGCTCGTGGGCGTCAAAGTTAGCGTGGTTGTCGCGAGCGTCAGCGTCCAGGTTTCTGCGTGATACGTGCCTGCCAGAGTCACTGTCAGCGGGTCACCTGCTGCGCCGAGGATCGCCTCTGCGCTGACCGACAGGCCACTGATGCTCGACAGCGTGAAGACGACGTCTTGGAGTTGGAGGCCCGGCACGGGCTGTATCGGAGGACCGCCGGCGGGGATCGCCGTGACGGTGATCGAGCCCGCTAGCTTGCCTCCTGCGCCGGCGGTCACCGTGAAGGTGGCGGTGAGAGGGCCACCTGCGAACAGGTTGCCGAGCGTCGCGCTTCCGGTCGCAGTGACTGAGCTTCCCGCTACCGTCACCGTAACCGTCGCATCCACGTAGGGGGTCGATCCTGCGGAACCGGCCGGCCCGATCGAAGCGACGAGCGTGGGTACCCCGCCTGGGTCGGTGACGCCAAGTGCTAGCTGGTACGTGAGTGACCCGTCGGGCAGCCCGAACGGCAACGCCGGGAGGGTCGTCGCCAGGTGTGCCATGGTGACACCGCTGAGGGTGCTGCCCGCGCCTGAAGCGCCGACCGTGGCGATACCGAAGCAGACTTCGTTACCTGACCCGAGGGTGAGATCAGCCAGATTCCATCCGCTCGGAAGGGCAAGGGTCCCTCCTGTGAAGCACAGCTGGGGAGTTCCGCCGGCGCTGGCGTCCTGGGCGAAGCCGACAAGACTGGAGCCGCCGAGCGTCGAGCCGAACAGGCTGAACGTCGCTGTGACCGGTAGCGTGCCCGCCGGGTCGCATGCGCCGGTTGTGGCTCCTACCGTAACAGTGACCGTTCCGGTGCCGCCTGCGACGGCGAAGGCTGCCGTTCCTGTACTTGACCCCAAGCTCCAAAGCGCCCCGAAAGCGGCGGAGCATTGTGCTGCAGCGCTGAAGGTTGCGGCGCCGGTGGCACCGCTGAACTCGCCGACCGAAGTCGGGACGAACGTGGCGTTGTAGGTGACCGCCTGGCCTGTCGCGCCCGACGCGGTGACGCAGGTGGCGCCCGCCGACGTGCCGGAGGAGGCCGCCACCACTGTGACGGCGCTGCAGCCTGCGATCGCCGTGGCTGCAACACCCGAGGCTGCAGAGGTGAAGTCGACGGTGCCGGCCGGCGCCACAGCGGAGCCAGCGACGCCTACGACGGTGGACGTGATGTCGAGCTTGCCTGGCGCGACAGGGTCAGGCGCGACGCTCACAGTCACCGTGGCAGCCTGGGGTGTAGAAATGAACATCAAGGTATTGCTGCTCGCGTTGTCGGAACCGCCCGCATCAGAGAAGTTGGCGCCCAGAGCAAGCGTCCCTGCAGGAAGGGTCACCGACGTCGGGCACATCGCCGTGCCAGCTACGACCGGCACGTTCTGGCAGACGACCTGGCCACCCAACGATACGGGCAAGCCTCCGAGGGTGAAGTCGACGGTTCCCTCCCCGACCGCCGACGCTGCCGCACCGGTGACCGTCGCGGCGAGCAGGTCCGGGACTCCGTAAGGCCCGCTCGAGCCGATGTCGGTACCGACGCCATTCTCGACGTGGACATCCGTTGTCGTTGCGGTCGCCCCGACGAGGAAATACAGCGGGCTGGAGCTGCTCGACGACGCCGCGGTGGAAGGGTCGGTGGCGTCGTTCCCCTCGTTGTAGGTGGCGACTACGCTCACGCTCGTCGCGGCCGGCGGCACGAACGTGCAGGTCGCAGTCGCGCTCTGCGTCCCTGTCTCCGCCGTGAGCGCCAAGCCGCTGCAAGAGCCCCCGGCAGAATCGGTGATGGGCGCCCCGTTGGCGGTGAAGCTCAGCTTTCCGATCGGAAAGGCGGTGCCCGCGCTGACAGCGACCGTCGCGGTTGCCGTGACCGCGGTATTGGAGTTGACCTCGATCGGATGGACGTCGCTGCTCGTCGGAGACAGAGTGATCGCTGTCGGATCCGGCCCTACCGTGACGCTCGCCGCCCCTGTGCTCGAAGTCCAGTTGGCGCAGTCCGCTGATCCCGTCCCGCTTGGCAGAGTGGCGCCGCTCGGACAGTAGACGGCCTCGAAGCCGACGGTTCCTGTGGCACTCGGCGCTGAGGCGGGGGTGCAGGAGGCGACACCGCCGACCGGCACCACGTCCGCCGCCCCGCTGCAGCCGGGGACAGCCACGTACGTCGAAGTGGCGTCGAGTTGCAGGAACTCGACCGCTCCGCTCGGCGTGACCCCGGTGTTGGACTGGTCGACGACGGTGGCCTGGATAGTCAACGGCACGCCCACCACCGACACGCCCGCCGACAACGAGGGGGAGGTGAAACTGACCGACGTTGCGGTGCTAGCAGCTGTGACGGACAGCGTGACGCTTCTGGCAGTCGTGTTGCTGGCCGAGCTGCTGGTCGTCGACTGCACGTCCCCGCTGTAGACCGCTATCACAGCGACGTCCGAGACGGTCGGCGTAAATGTGCAGTCGGCTAGGCCGTTCGCAACTGCGACTGCGTGGCCGCCGGTGGCGCAGTCGACCGGCGCCACGACATTCAAGGCGGCGTCTGCGTAGTCGAAGGTTACCGTTCCGGGTGCAGTGTCGCTCGCGGGAAGTCCGCCGACCTGCGCTTCTACCTGGACGGTCGTCCCGAATGTTACGGACGAGGCGGTCAACGCAGAGACCGCCGTGGTAGTGAAGGCCTTGGCTGCGCTGAAGCATCCTGTCATGCTGGTAGTTCCCGCCGGGCACGTGGTAGTGCCGCTCGTCGAGGCGGAGTTGTCGGTGTCGCCGAGGAAACTGGCGTACAGTGAATATTCCACCCCCGGGGCGGGTGGGGTGAAGTTGCAGGTTACAGAGGCCGGGTTTGCCAGCCTGGCCGGGATCACCTGCTGACAGCCAAGGACCAGCTTCGAAGACGGCGCGGCGTAGAAGAACTCTACGGTGTCACCTGCGATGCTCTGGTACCCGGAGGCTGTCGAGTACCCCGACCACGCAACCGAAGTCGTGAGCGCCACGGTCCCGCCGTTGAGGGCTGCGGTGACTGTCGAGACCGAGGTCTGCTCCGCAGCCACCGAGGCGGATCCTGTCACCGTGGTCAGGGCGAAGGCGGCGTCGCCGCTGTAGGTCGCGGTGTAGCTCTGGTTGCCTACGGCCCCGAAAGGCAGCGAGCAGCTCGCCGAGCCGGCTACCACCGTCGCCGTGCACGACTCGGCCGTCTGGTTCGCGCCGGCCGGAATCGCAAACATGACTGTGCCGTCCGTCAACAGCTGGCCTCCCCCGCTCACCGTCGCGCTCAGTGAAGTGGCGGCTCCAGCCGACGCCTGGAGCGAGCTCGGCACGCTGACCGTAGGGGCAGCAAGGGTCCACCTGATGAAGGCCTGGCCTGCACCAGAGGTTCCAGCCGCCTGGGACGACTCGAGGAACGGGGTCGACCATCCGTTCGCACCGCCACCGCCACCGCCACCACCCGCTGCGTTGCTGCCGCCGCCGCCACCACCGCCACCGCCGGTCCATCCCCCGCCGCCGCCGCCAGCGGCGCCCCCATAGGTGTTACCGAGAGCCGACCCGTAGAATACCCCTGCTCCTCCCCCGCCCCCGTCCACCGGGAAGGCGCCAAAGCCCGGGTGTTCGTACGCAAACAAGCTGGCCGCCGCTAGCCCGGCTGAGGCGGTGATTCCCGGTTGGCCGTCGGAGCCCTGCAGGCAGCCGTGCTGGCCGCCAGCACCGCCACTGTCCCCGCCGGCACCCCCGTAGCCGTTGCAACCAGCGCCCCCGGTACCGGATTGGCCGTTGGAGCTGGCAGGGTTGTTCTGGTCGTAGCCGCCGAGGCCTCCCGAGCCGCCCCCGCCCGTCGAGCCTGAGCCGCCGGCGCCCCCCGCTCCGCCGGCCTCGGCCACGAGATTGGATCCCTGGATGAAAAGCTGGGTTCCGCCGGCCCCCGGACATCCGACCGAGAACACGTCGCCTGCGCTGTCTGTAATCTCTGCGCCGAAGCCACCGTCGGGATAGGAGGGCAGACTCGGGCTTGCGCAGGTGGTCGGGCTGGCTCCGACCGAGACACCGAGGGTCTCGCCGCCTGTCACCGCTACCGTACCCTGCACCTCGCCGCCGGCCGCGCTGGGTGTGGCCCCGCCGGAGAGTGCGACATTCACCGAAGTGACGCCAGCTGGGATCGTCAGAGTCTGCACGGAGTCAATAGGAAGGCCAGTCGCATTGCCGGTGACAATCACGGAGTTGTACACGCAGGTGACAGTTACACCGTCGGAGCTACAGCCGGGCAGACTGCTCAGGGCACCTGTTGTGACTATCTTGCCGGCCGGCCTCGCGGGGAGCACACTTTTGACGCCGTTGGGTGACCGAGCCGATGTGTTCGCCGGACGCCCGAGGATCGCGGAGGGAGCTGGCCGGGCGGGGGACGCCTGGGGCGCAGACGTGCTCGGCAAGGTTGCCACCATTGCGAGCACTGCCAATGCGATACACATCAAGGCGGTGGCCCTGATCGAGAAACCCCTGGCCAACCGGGCTCGCAGCGCGCTCCGCCCCTGCAGGGTGCGTGCGACCCGGATCAGTGACACTCGATCCAAGCAGTGCACCAGTAAGTGACGCTTTTCAGACAGTTGCCCCCCGGGAGCTGGCCGCGCGCGACGAATCGCGTCACGCGCGACGAACTAGATGCGGCAAACCGAGCGCCGGCCGCGTGCCGCGAATGTTTTCGAACTAACTGATAGACCGCCACCGCCACCAGCCTGACCAAGGCGACGTGGTATTTCTATCCCGGAAATCCGTGATTTATGTTTAGGGCCGGTTGCCTCTGGGTACCACACGTGTGCCAGTTCTGTTGTCGAGGGCCCGGGCGACTGCGCCACGGCCGCTCACATCGAGCTTGGCGAGTATCGCGCCTACATGGCTCTCCACTGTATTCTCGCTTATTGACAACAGCATGGCGATCTGGCGGTTCGTGCGTCCCCTCGCGACGAGTTCGGCGATTTCGAGCTCACGTCGGCTTAAGACATCGGAGCGGTGAGCTGCGGCCTTCTTGGACGGCGCGGCGCCCCCGGTTCGGCGAAGGCGTCGGAGAAGAAGGCGTGCTTGGCGCTCCGCCTCCTGCGCCCCCAAGGACGCGAGGGCGTCGGCCGCTGCGGAGCATTCAGCTAACGCCTCGCGCCCGCGTCCGCAACGCGCGAGCAGCTCGGCTGTCAAGATCCGCGTGCGGGCACCTTCGACGAGAACGCCTGCGCCATCGAACGCCGCGGCTGCATCGAGCGCTGAGACGAGAGCCGCTTCCGGCTCGCCCGTTGCGAGCACTCGAGCCTTTGCCCTTGCCGCAAATCCTGCCGAGGCGGGTAGGTCAAGAGCGACAGCTAGCTGGTGAGCTTTCTCTGCGAGTCCTTTGGCTTCCGCTCTCCGGCCAAGAGCGAGTTCGCCCCGGCAACGCGCCTCCAGGAACTCGCAGGATATTCCGTCGCGTACGGTCGTTTCGTCGTCGGATGGTAGCTCGGCGAGGAAGCGCACTTCGTCGCCGCTGTCGAGGTAGGCCAAGGCGAGCAGCCGTCGTAGGTTGGTTTCATGGTAGCTGGCCCCGCTCGCCGCGAAATTCAATGCCTCGGTGCATATGCCAACAGCCGTCGCGTGCTCTCCCACCGCGCTGAGAGCTGCTGCCTTGGTTGTGAGCGCAAGCAGTACGAGTAGACCCACACCGGACAACTTCGCCATCTCGACAGCCGTTTCGGCGACTTCCATGGCGACGGAAAGTTGGCCGGTCAGCGTGGCGATCTTCGCCTGCTCGATCAGGGTCGGCAGCAGCCACTGGGATCCGCCGCCTGCGTCGGCCACGGCGATTGCTCGGGCGAAATGGGTGACGCAAGCCGGGTAGCGTTCGAGCAGCCGCTCCGCCCAGCCGAGGTAGTAGAGGGCATCGAGGCGTGCTGCTATCACGTCGTCGTCGAGGCCGTCGATGATCGCTGATGCCTCCGCGTCATGAAGTCGCGCGGCTCTGTGCCCTTCAGGTGTTTCAGCGCTGGCGTTCACGAAGGCGAGGAGTGCCCTCGCTGTTCCTTCGAGCAGTCGATCCGAACCGGCAGCCACCTTAGACGCCCTCGTAGCGAAGGCCTCGGCCTTCGAGAGGTCGAGCGTGTAGAGCCAGGAGACGGCGAGCTCGATGCACAAGGTCGCCTCAGCAGCGGGATTGACAGCTCCGACACCCTCGAGGGCGCCCGCCAACTTGCCACGGGCCTCGACGAAGTTGCCGAGGCCATGCTCGACGCCTGCACACCCGGCGACGAGCGACACATAGCGCGGATCGTCAGGGGGTACGAGTGCAAGTACTTCTACGAACGCGTCACGGCCAGCACGGAGGTCTCCGAGTACGCAGGAAACCCGGGCCCGTCCGATGAGCAAGTCGATTCGTGTGGCGACGGTGTCAGCGCGGTGCGGGACGATCGTATAGGCAGCGTCGAGCCACGCCTTTGCGCTAAGCGGAGCGTGGGCGGCAACCTCGCTCGCAGCCTTGACCAACAGCACCGCGGAACTTAGATCCCCGAGAGGCGCGGAACGCGCGACGTGGTGCGCTGTCGTGGCAATTGGAGCTCCGCGCCTCACAAGCTCGGCTGCCGCCCGGGCATGGGCACCGAGTCGCCAACCAGGGCCGGCCGACTCATAGACCGCATTCCGCACTATCGGATGACGGAATGCGAAGCGTCGAGGACTCTGCACCCGGCGAACGATCCCTCGTTCTACCAACTCGTCGAGTCCTCCAGCCGCGCGGCCGGCCGCTACACCCGCGCAGAGCGCCGCGACTTCCACGTCGAAAGGCCCCCCGAGAACTGCGCCGCCTTGTGCCAGGAGTCGGGCGACATCAGAAACCGAGCGAATCTCATGGTCGACAGCGGCGACCACCAACTCGGGGATAGCTCCCTCGTCTGGCGGTTTTCCCGAGCCGACCGGGTACGAAGATTCGCTGAGCCCACTACGAGCAGTAGCAGCAGCGAGCGCTTCGGCGTAAAAGGGGTTTCCGCCGCTCGACCGATAGAGGGAACGAAGGGTCCTGGCGTCCAGGTTCCCGCCGAGCATCACCGCAAGTGCATCCTCGCTAAGGCTTGTAAGCCCTAGGGCGGTGCGCGGCAGATCTCGTGCTCTCGTCGCCAGGTCCCCAGCCAGGCCGGGGGCCTCTCCCGGACGCCAGGTGAGCACTATGAGCACGGGCGCCTCGGGGGGGTGGCCGAGCAGGAACGAGACGAGTTCGACCGAAGCCATGTCAGCCCAGTGCAGGTCGTCGAAGATCAGCACCAGCGGGACCGCCTCGCCTAGTCGGCTGATCAGAAGCCGAAGCGCACGCTGCGTCGGGTAGCGTCCGTCCGCGGGCCCCCGGTGGTCGTTCGTCGGATCGTGTGCGTCGAGCGCAGGGAAGATCCGACGTAGCTCCAAGATATGGCTACCGCATAGCTCATCTTGGCGTGCAGTGTCGAGCGATCCCAGATAGTCGTCGAAGGCGTCGACGACTATCCCGAAAGGGAGGTCCGTCTCGAGTTCTGTTCCGTGGCCGCTTAGAACTAGTGCGCCGCTTTCCTCGGCTAGCCGGGAGAACTCGGCGACTAGACGCGTCTTTCCGATACCTGGCTCGCCGGTCACCTGGACCCACGACGAACTACCTGAGCTGAGTTCATTCAGGGCCCCGACGAGTGCAGTGAATTCGTCATCTCGCCCGACTAGTCCACTCATCTGGCCCCCCGTTCCGCCGGGTTGCATTTCACGCCAGAATCGTACACCGGAGCGTTACGAGGCCTGCGGTTCACGGGTTGGATATTTCGAGCTTTGATACGTAATGCAGCTATTTGGTGCGATCGACTTTAGCGCAGTCAAAGACGACGACTGCCGCCATCTTCGCTGGCTTAGCAGCACGCTCGGTGAAGAACTGGCAGATGCCATCGTGATCTCGACGGGTCCATACGCCTACCGGCGCAAGGATGGCATCGCTGTCGTTCCCGCCGCGCTGCTAGGCCCGTAGTGCCTACAACTCGATTACTACGATCCGCTCATAAAGCGGCCGGAGGAGATCGACAAACAACGATTGCCCGACCTTGAGGTCGAGTACCTCCAGACCGTCCAGTACAGCGTCGGGCCGACCGTCCACGCCGCCTCCAGCCAAGGCCAAATCTGTGCTCCCGCTCGAAGGCAGCCCCGAATCCACTACCGGCGACAGTCCCATCTGCGGCTGAGACATCACTGGCAGCGGCCCCGACGCAAACGGCCACCAAGGAGCGACGCCCGCCGCGCCGCCCTTTCGATCAGACTCGCCTACCTCCCCTCCGCCACCCAGGCGCCCGCCCCTGCGATCGCCGTTTCCCGACACGAGTGCATCGAGGAGCGTCTCGCGTTGACGACCTCGAAGCTCCAGCGCGAGCCAAGGGTCCTCGTCGAGCTGGTCCGCAAACACGTACAGCACCGCCGCTATGTGCTTACAGGGGTTCTCCCAGTCCGGGCAACTGCACGAGGTCTGCAAGTCTTTCCACTTCGCCGGAAACAAAGGCACCCCACACGACGCGAACACCTCTTCGAGTTCGACCGGCACCTCCCCGTCGAGAAGGCTCGCGACAAAACCGACCCTGGCGCGCATCGCCTCGACGATTGCCTTCCACTGCGTGTCGCTCGGCGCGACGACCTTGACGGTCACCCGGTAGGGGGTGGCCCGGGAGCCTTGCACTTTCGCCGCAATCGAGGCTGCACCAACGCTGATGTCGATCACCTGACCGGTCCTTGCGTAGCGCCGGCCGCGCTGCATCCGCGACCCGAGACCGTAGGATTCGAGGAGCGCCACGAAACGGCGCGACCACCACGTCGCCGCCATCTGCCCGCGCTTCTTAGAGGTCGCTATCCCGCCTTCGACTTTGCGGGGCACCGACGCCGGGTAGCGCCCCCAGGTATCGTCGCGGTCCCAAGGCGCCATCAGTCAGCCTCCAGGCCGCCGCGAAGCGAGACGAGGTCACTCAGCTCAGCCCCCGATAGCCCTGTGAGCCATTCCTCGCCGGTGCCTACGGCACGCTCCGCCAGGTCGCGTTTGGCGGTGATCATCTCGTCGATGCGTTCCTCGACCGTCCCGGAGCACACCAGCTTGTGGACCTGCACGTTACGCCTCTGGCCTATCCGATAGGCGCGGTCGGTAGCCTGGTCCTCGACGGCCGGGTTCCACCATCTGTCAAGGTGTATGACATGAGATGCGGCTGTCAGGTTCAGTCCCGTGCCGCCGGCCTTGAGCGATACCAGAAGTAGCGGCGGCCCGTCCGCCAAACCGAAGCGCTGCACCATCTCGTCGCGCGCAGCGCGGCGCACACCGCCGTGTAACCACATCGCCTCCACTCCGAACCGTTGCTGCAGGTAAGGCTGGAGCATGCCGCCCCACTCGGCGAACTGCGTGAAGCACAACACTTTGTCGCCTTCGCCGAGAATCTCCTCGAGCAGCTCCTCGGCGCGCGCCAGTTTCCCTGACCGCCGGGCGAGCGGCGACTTGTCGGACAAGAAATGGGCTGGATGGTTGCAGACCTGTTTGAGCTTCGTCAGCCCGGCGAGGACGATACCTCGTCGTTGGATGCCGTCCGCGGCTTCGGCTTGGGCGAGCATGTCGTCTACGACCGCCTGGTAGAGCGTCGCCTGCTCCCGGGTGAGCGGGCAGCGGTCGACGGTTTCGATCTTATCCGGCAGGTCGTCGATTATGGACCGGTCGGTCTTGAGTCTCCTCAGGATAAAAGGTCCGGTCACCCGGCGCAGCAAAGCCGTCGCCTCAACGTCCCCTTCTCGCTCGATAGGCGAAGCGAAACGCTCCTTGAAGCTCCGGGCGCTGCCGAGCAAACCCGGGTTCAGCAGATGCATTATCGACCACAGCTCGCTCAGCCTGTTCTCGACGGGGGTTCCGGTGAGCGCGACGCGCCTTGCGGCGTTTAGGGATCTCGCTGCGCGGCTCTGCGCCGCCGCCGGGTTTTTGACCTGCTGCGCCTCGTCGAAGACGAGGCGGCCCCACTCGACGCCCTTGAGGCTTTCTTCGTCGCGCGCCACAAGAGAGTAGGTGCTAAGGACCACGTCGTATCCCCGGGCGCGCTCCGCGAGGGGGTCGTCCGCTGCGTGGCGGGTGGCGCCGTGATGGACCAGGACTCTCAGGTGTGGCGCGAAGCGGGCGAGCTCACGCTCCCAGTTACCGAGCACCGACACCGGGCAGATCACCAGCGTCGGGCCCTCGGCAGGGTCGGCGATGAGCGCCGCGATCATCTGCGCCGTCTTGCCCAGGCCCATGTCGTCGGCGAGGCAAGCTCCGAGTCCGAGCCGGCCGAGGAAGACGAGCCAGCCCAGGCCGCGCTCTTGATAGGGGCGCAGCTGCCCGGCAAAGGTTTCCGGCGTCGCTACCGGCTCGACGGTGGAGTGCAGCGCTCCTTCGAGCAGGCTTTGCATCCACGAGACGCTTGTGGCGTCGACGTCGACTACCTCTACGCCGGGAGGCAGGTCCAGGCTCGCCAGCCCGAGGCCGGCTTTGAGCAGTTCGCCGGCAACGGCTGTTCCTTCCCCGCCGGCACGGGCGAGGAGATCCTCGATTCGGCTGATGTCTATTTCAATCCACTGACCGCGTAACCGCACGAGGGATTGCTTGGCGAGCGCAGCGCGCGTCAAGGTTGCAAGGTCGCTCTTCGTGAGCCTTTCCCCGCCGAGGGCTGCCTGCCATTCGAACGCGACGATGCTCTCCATGCCGACAAGGCCTGTCCCCGCCCCGTCGCTTCGCCCTTGGTTTCGCTTCACCTTGGCTCGAAGTCCCAGCCTCGCCGGGCGTGTCCACCATCCGGGGAGCAGCACACCGATCCCGGCATCCTCCAACAGCCTTGCCCTCTCGCCAAGCAACGAGACGACTGCTCCTGCGTCTATCTGGACGCTGTCGGGGATGGCCTGGTCGAGTGCGCCCGCGAGCTCGGGTGCAAGCCGACCCATCCTTGCCATCGCTGCAAGCAATTCGGGGAGCGCGCTCGGAGGGAAAGGCGAGTTGCCTTCCCACATCTCTCTCACGGCCACGACAAGGCTCGGCTCGTCGCGGTCTTGTGCTAGAAGCTCCACCCGCCAGAGTGCCCTATCACCGGTCGCAGGTTCTACGAGTCGCAGGCAGAGCCGCACACGACCGCCCACGACCGCCCCGGAGCGCACCCAAGCTGTGACGGCCTCGGCGAGCGCCGCTACTTTCGCAGGGTCGAGGGACTGGGACATCCACGGGTCGGGCGAAACCAGCGAACGACACCATGCCTCTTGAACTGTCGACCTACCCGACTTTCCTGCGACGAGGGAAGCACCCGAGTCGACGAGGCGGCACCGCACGATCTCGTCGACGGACCCCGCAAGGCGCCCCGCCGCTTCTACCTGCGCTTCTATGGTTTCCTCTGTTGCCAGCGAGGCGACCAGGGCACGCTGAGACGCGGCGGGAAGCGGCCACCACCACGACCGGGCGCGACCGGTCTGGTCGTCGATTGTCAATCCGGGAAGCACCCGCCCTGACCCGACGAGCAACTGCGCGACAACCGCAGTCCGGGCGTCGACGTCGGATTCCGGTCCGGTCGCGTCAGGTCGAAAAGTGGGAGGCAGGACCGTCGATGTCAAACCAACATAATGCCACCCGCGCCCACCCCTGCCGCCCACGCGCAGTTCAAAGTGTCGTATATTTAGTGTACTATCGTTACATGGCATCTCGCGAGGAAGTCCGGGAGATTATTGAAAGACTTCGCGCTGATCCATCCTTGGCCGACGAGCTACGGCTCGTGCTGCTGAACGACGAACTCCTCAAACTCCCCGAGCGTTTTGCAGAGTTCGTCGCAGAGGTGCGTGCGTTCGTGGAATCGACAAATCGTCGCCTCGAACGCATCGAAAGCGATGTCGCAACTCTCAAGGACGACGTCAATGTCCTCAAGGACGACGTCAATGTCCTCAAGCAAGACGTCAATGTCCTCAAAGACGACATGGGGACGCTCAAGGGTGGCCATTTCGAGTCGCTATGGCTCAGACACGCCGGCGGTTACCTGGTGCGCTACGGGTTCGTGGACGTTCGACCGGTAGATCACAGCGAGCTCTACACCAAGGCCCGGGCAGCGCTGTCGTCGGGCACCATCGGACAGGGCGACCTCGAGGAGCTTCTTCTCGCCGACTCGTTGCATCAGGCCGAGCGCCAGAGCGACGGCAGCATCGTCTATCTGACCTGCGAGGTATCGAGCCGTCTGCACGCCGACGACATCAGCCGCGCGTCGAGGCGCGCGGATGCCGTATCCCGGCTCGACGGCACACCCGGAGTCGCCGTCGCAGCCGGTGCCTCGATAGACGACATTGCGGCCGCCCTAGCCGAGCGCGAAGGGGTCACGATCGTCATCCCGCACTCGTGGCGTAGATCGGCTTGAGGTGCAGCGCGAAGGCGCCAACCACATGGTGTTCAGGCTCGGCACCACAATGGTCCCTACGACATCCGTCTACAGCCGGCGGCTCGGTTCGCATTGGATGGGCGACCGGGATTGCACTTGCCTTCATGAGCCTCGTGTTGGTGTTTGGGCAGGCGCTTCCGCTGTCCGCCCAGGCAGCCGCGCCCTCTAACGCGACGGGATCGCCAGCTTCCCACCTCAGCCGCCCAAGGGCGACGCCGTCCGCACCCGGGGCCGGCTACTGGCTAATGGCCGACGACGGCGGGGTGTTCTCTTACGGCGACGCAGCGTTCCTCGGTTCAATGGGCGGCCAGACTCTCAACCAGCCGATGGTGTGCATGGCCTCGACGACCGACGGGCATGGATACTGGCTGCTCGCCTCTGACGGCGGCATCTTCACATTCGGCGACGCAACCTTCTACGGCTCCACCGGCGCCATGACCCTCAACCAACCAATCGTCGGCATGGCCGCCACCCCGGACGGCAAAGGCTACTGGCTAGTCGCGTCCGACGGCGGCATCTTCACATTCGGCGACGCAACCTTCTACGGCTCCACCGGCGCCATGACCCTCAACCAACCAATCGTCGGCATGGCCGCCACCCCGGACGGCAAAGGCTACTGGCTAGTCGCGTCCG
>JAKBBS010000008.1:0-5287 GCA_021808425.1 Actinomycetes bacterium | reverse complement strand
GACGGCGGCATCTTCACATTCGGCGACGCAACCTTCTACGGCTCCACCGGCGCCATGACCCTCAACCAACCAATCGTCGGCATGGCCGCCACCCCGGACGGCAAAGGCTACTGGCTAGTCGCGTCCGACGGCGGCATCTTCACATTCGGCGACGCGCCGTTCCTCGGTTCTGGCGGGGGGACCCCATTGGCGAAGCCGGTGGTTGGGATGACCACGACCTCCACGGGGCGTGGCTACTGGCTGGGCACCCAGGACGGCAGCGTCCTCTCCTACGGTGATGCCACATTCCAGGGCTCGCTTGCCGGGTCCCCGCAAGCGGCCTCGGTGGCAGCGATCGCCGGGGTCGGACGACCCGGGGGGTGCCAGGGAAGCGCAGTACCGAACGTCCTGCCCGTACCGGGCCCCGGAGGACCCGCCGGCGAGGGCCAGTGGGTGCCGGCCGCGCGGAACGTGGGTCCGACGCCCGCGGTCTACACCACCACCCTCCGGCCATTCCCCGGTGGGGCGCCGGCGGGAATCGCCTGGATGGACATGAGCCGAACCAGCCTGAGGCTTTACGCCGGGCCGCCTTCGCAGCCCTCGGGGTCCTACACCTACTCCGGCCAGGTGGCGCCGAGCGACAGGTCGCGGCTGCTGGCCGCTTTCAACTCGGGCTTTATGATGGCAGACACCGTGGGGGGCTGGTATTCGCAAGGGCAGATGCCAAAAGCACTTGTCAACGGAGTTGCCTCGCTGGTGATCTACGACAATGGCAAGGTGCGGATCGGCGCCTGGGGTTCGCAAGTCGGGATGTCGCCGACGGTGTACTCCGTGCGCCAAAACTCCGCGATGCTCGTCGACGGCGGAAAGCCGGCGGCCGACCTGTCGGTCGGGGCTTGGGGCGGGGTTCTATTCGGTATCGGTAACAATTGGCGCTCAGGGATCGGCACCGACCGCTACGGCAACCTCATCTACGTGGGCGGACCGGACCTGCTGCCCGGCGACCTGGCCCATCTCCTGATAGTCGCCGGATCAGTCGAAGCGATGGAGCTTGACATCAACCCGCAGTGGGTGACTTTTTCCTCGTACTTCACTGCGCCTGGACAGTCCAATCCGGCCGTGCTCGCCGGCGCAAACCTGATCGGCGGAATGTATTACGGGCCCGACCGGTTTATCAGCTATTCGGAACGCGATTTCCTTGCGCTGGTGTCCGGCTGACCAAAAAAGTCTGCGCCGTCTCAATATTGATTGCTGCGCGGTGCAGTAGTAAAATAACGGGGGAAAAGGAAGGCCGCTCTGGCGGCACAGGATATCGGCACTGGGGGCATCGTCGTGATCGCCAACAAGGTCATCGGGAACGCACTGCAGAGCGTCACCTGCCAGCTCGCTCCGGGCCAGACCGTCTACGCCGAGCCTGGGAAGTTCCTCTGGAAGACCCAGAACGTTTCCTTGGAAACCCGCCTCACCCAGCCTGCCGGCAACCAGGCGGGAGCGCCCGCCGCCAAGGTGGGGTTGCTGGCCAAGGCGATCGATGTGGGTAAGCGGGCCCTTGCCGGCGAGCACCTCGCCTTCGAGTACTTCACGCCGATCGGCGGCAACGGGCTTGTCGGCTTCGCCGGTGCGGTGCCTGGCGAGCTGCGGGTACTCGAGCTCGACGGGCGGGGCTACTTGACCGAGAAAGGCGCGTTCGTAGCGGCCGAAAGCTCGGTCAATTTCGACATCGCTTTCACCGGCATGATGGCAGGCGTCCGCGGCGGGGAAGGCTTCGTGCTGGAGCACTTCACCGGGACCGGAACACTTATCATCGCTGCTGCCGGCAACTTCCTCGAACTCAACCCGGCCAGCTACGGCGGTACCGTACAGGTCCATACCGGCTGCATCGTCGCCTTCGAGGACACCCTCACTTATAATGTCGCCCGCGTCGGTGCGCTCGGAGCGACCTCGCTCATGAACTCGGCTTTTGGCGACGGGTCGATGGTTGCCACGATCTCGGGGGACGGAACAGTCCTGATTCAGTCGGTAACCCTCAACGCGTTGGCGGCCACGCTCGAACGCCACATGAGCCGGGGGCAGGGCCAAGAGTCCAAAGGCCCAGGGTCGCTTGGCAACTTGTTTTAACGACCATCACAGGAAAGGGACAAGTCATGGGGTTTATGGACAAGGTCAAAACCCAGGCCGAGCAGGCGATCGTCAAGGCTCAAGCGGGGGTCGCGCAGAGCCGCGCAAGAATCGACACCCCGCAAGCCGGGAACCAGCAATCCGACCTGCTTCGCGCTCTCGGTGCTGCGGTCTACGCTGAGCAACGCCAAGGCGGCGGAAGCGACGCCGTCGCGGAAGCTCTCGCTGCGCTCGACGACTACTGCGCCACGCAAGGTCCGATTAATCTGACGTCGCCCCCGCCGCCCACTACGATGCCGTTCGCCCCACAGCCTGGCACCCCGAGCGGCGACTTCACCCTCTGACCCACGGGACTCGGTTCTGGCTCGTTCGCGTCGATGGGGTGGGTTCGACCCAGGCGCGTCACTTGCGCGAGTTGGATGCTTTGGCGAAAGATCTCATAGTCGTGATGACCGGCGACAACGAAGAGGATGTCTTCTCGACTACGACATTCGTCTACCCGACCCTGTTGCCGATCATCTCCGTCGCTCCCAAGAGCTACGGGCGACCTCGGCTGAAGCGCAGGCGGAAGCACAGCCGAGATCCGCAGTGCCGCACGGCAGCTGCACGAACAGGGAGTCGCGCTGCGCGACGTGGGCAAAGTTCTCGGCGTGTCGCACCAAAGAGCGCACCAACTCGTGAAATGAACAGCGTTCCGCGATCATCGAAGACACGCCCTGCGGGGCGCGCCTTCGCATTCGTCCGTTCCCGGAGTCCGACGTGAGTCTCTGCCTCACCAAATTTCGCGAACCGACGCCCAACTAGCTATAGCTACTGGCGTCGCTTGACCAACCGAGAAGGGTCTTACCGATTGGTCGCAACCCTCGACCCCGGCGGCAGGCAACTACGATCGAGGTGATGAAGTACGACACCGACGTCGACCTGTCGAACGACAACACTTCGCACGCCATAGTTGCGGCGCTCGTCGGCCAGGCCAAGCGTGTGCTGGATGTGGGTTGTTCCACCGGGTACCTGGCGAGGATCCTTCGCGGTAACGGAAATGTGGTGTCAGGCGTCGAGATAGACCCTGAAGCCGCCGAACAGGCGCGCCCTGTCCTTGACAAGTTGGTGGTCGGCGACGTCGAGTCGATGGACTTCACCGATCATTTCGAGGAGGGATCGTTCGACGTGGTGGTCTTCGCCGACGTCCTCGAACACGTCCGCGATCCGGCCGCGGTGCTGCGACGGGTGTCAAGTCTCCTCGCCCCGGGCGGATCGGCTGTCCTGTCGATTCCGAACGTCGCGCACGGGTCGGTCCGTCTCGCCTTGCTCGAAGGTCGCTTCGAGTACCGCCCGCTCGGCCTGCTCGACGACACGCATCTGCGTTTCTTCACTAGGTCCAGCCTCGACGCGATGCTCGCCAGCGCCGGCTTTCGAGCGGTCGAGGTGCGCCGCACCACCGCCGACGCTTTCGCCACCGAGATCCCCCTGACAGAAGGTAACTTCTCGGCAGAGTTGGTGGACCGGGTGCGGGCGGATACCGAGGCGCACACCTACCAGTTCGTCCTTCGCGCCGTGCCGGACGCAGACCTTACGATCTCCGACAAGCTCGACCTGCTCGCCGCTCGAAGCGAAGAGCTCGAAGCTCTCGGAGCCCAGGTCAAAGAACTTCTCGCCCTCGCGCAAGGTTACGTCGCTCAGCCGTGCGTCGGTGTCCTCCCCGCCGAAGCCGACTCTGGCGAGACTGGCGAGACTGCGCTGTCGCCGTGGGACTCCCTGCGGGCGTCGGTGACGGTCGCAGAGTTGCGCCGAAGGCTCCACCACAGCGCCGTCCGGCTGGTTGAAGTCGGCGGGAGTCGCGGCCACCCCGCCTCGGATTGGTCCGGTGAACCCATCGAGCAGCTGGGGAGCCTCCGCGAGGGCGGCGCCGCGACGGTAGCCCACGACTTCGACGCCCTGGTCGTCGTCGACGCCGCACGGTCCCCGAGCGGTCTCGCCGGCATCGAAGCTCACGGCTGCCCTGTCCAGACGCTCGACGACGACGAGACGCTTCCCGACCTGCTGGTCCTGGCCGAGCGGGTTGCCGTCGGCACCTCCCTGCCACTTCGCCTCGAATACCTGCGGGCCGCCTCGTTGATACCCGCCGCCCCCAGCTACACGCTCGTATCCGCCGGCGCGGCGAGCGACGCCCGCCTGCGAGCATTGGCCCGTGTCGTCGAGCAGCTCGCCGCAGACTCCCAGAGCGAGGTTTGGGTCCTGCCGGCCCCCGGCCCGTACGCGAACCCCGGGGCCGCCGAGCTCGTTGCGGCCAGCGTCAAAGGCTCCCGAGTGCTCGGCGAGCTCGCAGCGATCGAACTTCTCGCGGTCGTCGCCGGCGCCGATTTGCTCGTCACGGACTGCGCCGCTCCTGCCGCTCTCGCGATGTCGTTCCGCCGGCCGCTTCTATGCGTCGAAGGCGACCCGGGACTCGACCGTCTGGCCGCTCACAGTGGCGATCCTGACCTAGTGGCCGCCAAGCCAAGCGACCTCTTGGCGCTGGTCCACATCGCAGCCAAACGCGCCGAGGACCGCCACTTCGACGAGCAGACCGCCACCGCGCTCGACGTCGCCTTCGACGAGATGGCGTCGTCCGTCGAGCGCGCCGCGACTCGCCGTCTCGCTACAACTCTCCCGCAGGCGTTGGCCGGGATGCGCCAGAGAATCGACCGCCTCGAGCGGGCGAACGCCGCTTCCGCCCGTCGCATGGCCGCCGAGCGTAACGCTCTCGGTCGTCGCGCCGTCGCCCTGGCGGGCGGCGCCGGACCTGATGACAGTAACGCCGGGATGCTCGTCGAGCGCGCGGAGCGCAAACGCGAGGAAGCCGAGGAGGCTGCCCGCGCAGCTTCCGCGGCCTACGAGGCGGTGATGGCCACCAAGACGATGCGCCTGCTTTCACCGGCCCGGCGCGCCTACGGCCTGCTTCGCGGCGGCCAGCACTGATGGGCGGCCCGCCGGACCCGAGGATCCTGGTCGTAGCGGAGCACCTCATACGGCCGAGCCTGAGAAGCGACGACCGTTTCGCCTTCGACGTCGTCGACGGGCTCGTGACACTTCTCGGCGCCGAGTCGCTCTGCGTCGCGGTCCTCGACGGCCACTATGCAGCCGGGGCCGCAGCCGCGCTGCGGTCGCTCGGCGTTGAAGTCGTCGCCGGCCCGGTGGACTGGGCGGGATG
>JAKBBS010000144.1 GCA_021808425.1 Actinomycetes bacterium | reverse complement strand
TGACGGTGGACAGCACGGCAGGGTCCGCGTCACCGAAGCCGAACGCCAAGATGTTGGGCCGTCGTTTCCAGGACGGGTCGGTGAGCCTCGACAGGGCCGCCTGCCAGCGTCCGGCCTCGTCGGTCGGTCGGCCGTCCGAGATGAGGATCACCGCCGGCCGGTACCACCGCTCACCGGCGGAGCGCCCCGCCAGGTAGTCGGACTCGATCACCTTGTGCACGTGTTCGAAAGCCGCCGCGTACGAAGTCCGACCCCTCGCTGCGAGCTCGGGTATTGCGTCGACCATGCTCAAGTCGCTCAGTGGGAGCACGCTCGTGGCGGTGTCGGAGAAGGTGATTATCGCGACTCTGATCACTTCCGCCACGGCCGGGTCCCCTCCGATGCTGGCTCGGAGGAGGGGGAGCTGCTTGTTGACTGCGCTTATCGGGTCGCCGGACATCGACTCGGATACGTCCATACAGATGTAGAACGGGAACACCGAGTACCGCTCCCCGGCGTCGACTGTCGGCTCTGCGATCGTCATCGGTCCTTCAAGCTAGCGGTGATCGGCGCATTATCGGACATTGCGCCCCCGGCGCTTCGTCGGGGCTTGGCCGGCTCAGCGCACCAACGGCGATATGAGGACCGCCCCGAAGCCCACGGCCAGGCCGACGATCACAAGGTCGAGCACCAAAAGCGCTGCCAGGCTCGCCGCTCCGCTCGCCTTGAGCCTGCCGGGACTCTCCGCCTCGGGGCCTCGGTCAAGACCGATCCGCGGGTAGCTCCCGCGCAGCGCCGACAGCGAGGCTCGGTGGGCGTCCAGCCACCAACGCCAGAGGGCGACCGCTACTGCGGCGGTTTGGAATCGCAGGCTCGCCGCGTCCGAAGACCACCGCGCTTGTACACCTTCGGCGCCGGTGTCGTCTAAAGCGGCTGAAACGTCTCGGTCGTCGAGGTCGTCGGAGAGCCCCAGGGGTGACCTGTCGGCTCGACCTGGGCCACGCTGCGATACCTCTCTCACCTCGACGAGGACGTCGCTGACGTGCTCGCCAGCCACTGGCGGATCCGACGTTAGGAGAGCGTCCGGCGTCCCCGGCGTGGACGGCGTCCCTGCCCGAAGCGGTATTCGTGAAGCTCCACGCGAGAACCTAGACAGCGGAGCGGAGTCCGCCAGCGAAGCGGTCACTTCCACCAGCGCGTCGATCCAGTCGAGCGCGCGAGGCCTTTCGTGTGGAGCTTCGACGCTGAGAGCCCTAGCGCACAGCCTCCAGACCTCGCTGTTGGCGGCGATGAGAGCGCGCGACGCCGGGCCGGACGGCACCGGGAACTCGACGCGGACCCGGCCGTCGCGTCGCTGGAACGACTGGATCGGGAAGTTCGCTGCGCCCGCGACGCGCAAGAAGATCAGGCCGAGCGAATAGCGGTCCGTGGCGGCGGTCGGATTGCGGCCTTTCTCGACGGCAGGATCGTCCCAGTTGGGTGTCATCGCCCTTCGACGTGAACGATCCGGCAGTGCTCCGAGCGGCGAAACGTCACCTTCAGAGCAGTGCAAGTCCGCCGAGTCGCAGTCGATCACGTACACCTCGGGCTCGCGTTCAAGCGACCACAGGACGTTCTTCGTGGACAGGTCCCCGTGCGACACCGTGGGGGTGGCCGACTCGAAGGCAGCGAGTAGGCGCGCCAGCGCCAGGACTATCCCGAAGCGCCCCGGACCGCACGCCGGGGGCACGGTCAGCCCGTACGCCTTGGCAGGCCTCGCCGGGTCGCAGGTCAGGTAGCTCAACGTCGCAAGTCGCCTCTGGCCGTCGGAGTGTCGAAGCGAGAATCTCCTCGGCGCTCGCGGCATGAGGATCCCGACGACCTCGCCCGCCGCTCCCGACACGACAGACGTCGGCCACGCAGAGGCAGCGCGAACCGTTGCCTCGTCGGCGGGCGCCAAACGCCCCGGCCACGACACGAGTCGGTCGAGGTCGCTTCGGTCCGTTGGCGAGCGGTACGACTTGAACACAAGATGCGGCTGCAGCGGCAGCTGGTAAACCGAACCCTCGCCGCCTTGTGAGAGCATCTCCCCGACTCGCAGCTCGGCCCACGGAGTGCGAGGGACCGTCAGCCGCCACCCGCCCCGAGCAGATGCCCGATCGCGAAGGTCACGCCGGCAGCAACCAACGCCACCGCCAACTGTCGCGCCGCCATCTTCGCGACCGGCCGTCCCGACATGACGCCTGTGAGGGCACCGAGCCCGATGGCCATCAGCGCGCCGAGCACGATCGAGCCGATCACCGCGGCCGTACCCGACACGACGAACCAGGGCATGAGCGGGATGAGCGCCCCCACAGCGAAAGATACGAACGAGAAGATCGCCGGCTTGAGCGGGGAGCCCGCCTCGTCGGGATGGATCCCCAGCTCCAGCCTCGCGTGGGTGTCCAAAGCGACGTTCTCGTCGGCGGAAAGGATCCGTGCGACGGTCATGGCATCGTCGTAGGGAACGCCCCTCGCCCTGTACATCGCCGCCAGTTCGCGCAACTCAGCGTCCGGATACTCCGAAAGCTCGCGCCGCTCCACGTCTAGCTCGTGCAGGGCCATCTCCCTTTGCACCTGCACCGAGAGTAGCTCCCCCGCCGCCATCGAGAACGAACCGGCGAGAAGCCCGGCGACTCCGGCGAGACGCACGGTGGCTGACGCCGCCGACGCCCCAGCTACGCCGAGCACCAGCGAGACGTTCGTGAGCAGACCGTCACCTGCGCCTAATACCGCTGCCCTTATTCCGCCGCTCGCGACGTCACGATGGCTGCTCGTGCTGTCAGGATCACGTCCGGTGATGAGGGAACGGATCCGCACAATACTTCGACGTGAGGAACGAACCGTAGTCACAAGGAGAATAATACACTATAAAATGATATAATCTGCACCTAAATTTAAGTGTTCTGGCAGCCTTCACAGTTCATTTAGTGACGCCTTTGGTCTTCGCCGCGCACTTCCCTCAAGGTGCTCGGCCTCAAAGGTGGCCTGGCGGCCTTACGTGCGTCCACGGCGACGCCGACTCCAGTTCCGCGGCAAGCGATATGAGCAGACCATCGGAGTTGGCCGGCCCCACAAGCTGCGCTCCGACGGGAAGGCCTCCGGCGACGAAACCTGCCGGAACCGACATTGCGGGCCATCCGAGGAAGTTCCACGGCCACGCGTACGGGCAGGTGGAGGCCATCAGTCTCTGGGTCCTCATGTGGCTGAGGCCGTCCGCCGCTCCCACCTTGAGCGGGCCTGTCGCCGTGACCGGGGTGAGCAGGACGTCGCATCGCTCGAAGGATCGGCCGACCGCATACCCGAAGGGCCGCTCGAGCTTGCGTGAGGCCGCCAGCGGCAAACCAGCGAGCGGCCACCCCGACTTGGCGCTGGCGAGCGTCCTTCTGTCGAGCAGTTCACGGTCAGGCACTTTCTGCAGCCACTCCCACGCCCCAGCCGCGGCGCGCACCAAGAACGGGAGGCCCATCGGACCGTAGCGTGGCCTTACCTCCTCGACGCTGTGGCCGAGACCGGCGAGGCGCTCGGCGACCGCACGCACGGCGTCTTCGATTTCGGGATCCAACTCGACGGGCGCTAAGACCCAAGGGGGCCGGGTCGACAATCCGACCTTGAGCCTCCTTGGAGAGGCTTGCGCCTCCGAAGCGAAGGTGCGCCCGGGCGGCGGGGGACGGTGGCGGTCGCCCGTGTGGTTGACGCTCAGCACGTCGAGAAGCAAAGCGGCGTCGCCGACCGTGCGCGCTATCGGCCCCGGGCTCGTTATGCCAGTCCACGCCTCGGCTTCAGGCCACGTCGAAAGACGCCCACGTTGAGGCTTGATGCCCACCACGTTGCACCACGACGCCGGTATGCGAATCGACCCGGCCCCGTCGGAGCCGATTGCGCCCGCTACCACACCCGCCGCGACTGCAGCCGTCGAGCCACCCGACGAACCGCCGGGTGAGTACTCGAGGTTCCACGGGTTGCGCGTGACTCCAAACGCCGGGCCCTCCGTCCAAGGATAAAGCCCCAGCTCAGGCGTGTGGCTCTTCGCGATGACGACAGCGCCTGCGCTCCTGAGCAGCTTCACCAAGAAACTGTCTTCCTGTTTGACAGAAAATCTTCCGGCGCAACCAAACGGAGTCATCTCGCCCGCAAGGTCTGTGTCGTCCTTGACTACGATTGGCACACCGAGCAGCGCTCCCCGCTCCCCCGCCGAAAGACGGCGGTCGGCGATCACTGCGTCGTCGAGAGCGTGCTGGCCCCTCAGGACTCGAAACGGGTTGACAGTGCCCGAGACACTAGCCGCCGATTCAAGGGCTGCCTCGACGAGCTGCACCGACGTGACGGCGCCGGCCGCCAAGAGGCCGACGGATTCGCGGAGACCAAGCGGGAGTCGACCGCCGCCCGGCGCGTGGCGGGGAATGTCGCAAGGCGTGTCGCGGGCCGCGTCGCCTCGCAGGGAACCTTCGACCCAGGCTGGCTCGTTGGGCATCCCTCCCGACGCTAGCCTGCCTCGAAGTTAACTTGGTGACGATCGCTGACACCCGCGGTGCTCACCACGGCGCCAAACACCGCCGGAGGGTCCCCTCTAACGACGGTCCCGCCACCACGCGATCAGCAAGCGGTAGATCAGGCTTGTCGACCTCGGCCGGTCGGCGCCCGCGTTGTAGAAACGCTGGAAGGCGATGGTGTCGTCCGGTCCTGGCACATGCTCCTCGGGTTCCTGCACACCTCCGAGCCTAGTTTCCTGCGGCTCAGGAGTTCTGCAGCGCACCGACGAGCTCGCAGGCCCAAGTGACCGCCTCGGCGCAAGCCGAGTTCAGTTTGCCGAGACTCACACCGCTTCGCATGTGCAAGGCAGTGCCCTCCTGCCATGCGACGGTATCCTCCAAGATTCCACCGAGCGGTCCCTCGAAGTCAAGCATCGCCGAAGCCAGTTCATCGGTGACCGTGACCGTCGCTAGGATCTGCTCCTTCGAAGCCTGCATCAACGCCTCCATCGAAGAGAGGATCCCGAGAGTGAACGCCGACGCGCTACGCCGCGGTTGGGCTATCTCGGCGAGGAGCTCGCAAAGTCGCGCCCTCGTGAGGGCGGCTTCGAGCTGGTTGGGGGAGCCCTGGCCTGAATCTTCGAGCACCATGATGGCCGCCCAGCTTCTCATCCGGCGCTCTCCGAGCAGGATCGCTCCTTCACGGATCGAGCTGATCGGCCTCCGCAGCCCGGCGGCGGCACCGACCCCCGCCGCTCGAAGGAACCGGATGCTAAGCGCCGGTGACGATTCGATCGTCGCCTCGACCTCCTCGGAGTCGACGTCGCTAGAGCAAAGCAGCGCGACAAGCCTCAGACACGTCGCTCGGGTCGGGCTCAGGGTGCGACCGGTGAGTATCTGCGGGCGAGACAGTACGTAGCCCTGGAAGAGTTGGAAGCCCATCTCCGTGCAAAGTTCCAGCTCCTCGACCGTCTCGACCTTCTCCGCGAGGATGATTGGGCAGTACCGCGACACCCGGTCGAACTGCTCCCGAAGGCCCTCACCGAGGGCGAGCACGTCGAGTTTCACCAGATCGACTGCGCTCAAAATCGACTCGTCCCCATCGGCCCAGACGTAGTCGTCTAGGGCTACGAGGTAGCCGACGTCCCGCAGCTTCGCGATCCCCTGAAGTACCTCCGCGTCGTGGGCTACATCCTCGAGAACTTCGACGACGGTCCGCTCGGGGGGCAAAGGGATAGCGAGGTCCCCGACCACGAACGGACGCGTGGCGTTCACCAACACCCGGCTTTCCCCGGCGAGGTCGTGCAGGCCGATGTCCATCCCGGCTCGCAGCAGCACTTCGGCCGTCATCGACTCGCCGTCCACGGCCGAACCGGCCGGACCACGAAAGAGCAGCTCGTATCCCCACAAGGCGAGGGCAGTGTCGAACACCGGCTGACGGCCGAGGAGAAATGTGCCATCAGCTGTCGCTTCGAGGTTCGAAGATTGCACCGCCACGCTGTCAGGTTCGGCTGGCTTCGTCGCCTCCTGTAAGGCCCCGACAGCAAAAGGCGTAATCGGATCCGAGACGAAGCGTACGGCGTTGTGATCGGAGCCGAGCCGGAAGGCGGGAATGTCAGTCCGCACAAGTCACCAGCGAGCTGCCAGCAAAGCTTCAAATTGTGACCGCTGCAAAGTGGGAGGCAGCCGTCGGCGCCTTGGCCGACGGTGAGATCAAGGATCTTCTCCGGGAGCGTCCCGACACCACAGCTGTCATGCCACGACAGGTCGGCCTTGCTTTGCGCGGCAGCCCGGAGGCCCGTCGGCGATGCCATCGCCCGAACCTCCGATTAGGATCGGGGTGGGTGCATTAGGGTGGGCGTCCGGAGGTCAACGCGATGCCCGAAGCGAACTGGACGGCCGAGACCATGGCCCCGATGATCCGGGCCGCGCTCGAGGATGCGGACCTTGACGCGATCAAGGCGTTGTTGGACCCCGGCGTGCGCTGGGGCGCTCCTGGCGACCCGACGCCTAGCTGTCGCAACCGCGAGCAGGTGCTGGTCTGGTACCGGCGAGCACGAGAGGCCGGCGCCCGGGCAAGCGTCACTGAGACCGCCGTCTACGGTGACAAGATCCTCGTCGGAGTGAAGGTGACAGGCCGGCCCGGCGACCAAACCGAGGTGCTGCGTTGGCAGACCCTCACCGTCGGCCACCGAGGAATCATCGACATCGCCGGATTCGACGACCGAGACATAGCGGCCGCCACGGCAAATCAGCCGGGTTTGACTGCCCGGGCGCAACACTGGGACGTCGCCTACGCGCAAGGCGGCGCGACGCGGAGCTGGTTCCAGGAACGACCTGCCTTCTCACTCGACATGTTCGAGAAGTCCGCCGTCACCGCTAAAGACAGCGTTATCGATATCGGTGGCGGTGCGGCGCCGCTCGCCGACGAGCTTCTAGCAAGCGGCTTCGAGGACCTCACCGTGCTCGACATCTCCAAGGTCGGGCTCGGCCACGCCCAAACGAGGTTGGGAGCCAACGCCGCACGGGTGACCTGGCTGGTCGCCGACATCCTCGAATGGGAACCGCAGCGTAGCTACCGCGTTTGGCACGACCGGGCCGTCTTTCACTTCCTCACAATCGAAGCCGATCGGCACCGTTACCTGCATACTCTCCAACGGGCTACCACCCCGGGCTCGGTGGCGATATTCGGATGCTTCGCTACCGACGGGCCGCAGTACTGCTCGGGACTTCCAGTCGCGCGCTACGAGCCCGCCGATCTCGCTGAGCTCCTCGGCTCCCGCTGGCAACTGATCACGCACACCCACGAGAAGCACACGACGCCGGCCGGCGCCACCCAGTCGTTTTCCTGGATCGCGCTCCGGCGGACCGCCTGACAGTCATCGGGGTCGCCCCCTCGACTTCCTTGCAGAGGTGTCGGGTCTCCTAGCAGTCGTCGACCGGCGGCAGCGAAGCCCGTTCGAGCGCACATCCGCCAAGAGCAAGTCCCTTCTGACGCTCGAGGAGTTGACTCGCTCCTTTGCCGAAGTCGAGCGGACGGAGACTTCCGCTTTGCTCGCCGGTATCGGGGGCGGTGATTCGGCCCCACCGACCGCCTGGGCAGCCAGTTCGGTGTTGGACGGCTGCGACCTCGTGGTGGCGCAGGTGTGGTCGCGCCCCACGCCGGCAACAGCGCCCTTCGAGCCACGCCGAGCGGGCAAGACGGATTGCGGTCGCGGGTCAGCTGCACGCGGGACGGCCGGGAGGGCGACGGTTAAGGGCCCCAGGCGCCACACCTCCGCGGGTTGTCGGATGGCGTCGGTGATCTCGGCGGGGCCGACGCCCCGGTTTCCTGCCGCCCGCATCGGCCCGTGCGCGAACCGTGCGCGAAACACCCGTAAAAGATGGTTCACGACTGGCAACATCCGGAATGGGATACAGCCCTTGACCTGCGATTTCCTTGAGCGGACGACGGGATTCGAACCCGCGACCCTCACCTTGGCAAGGTGATGCTCTACCAGCTGAGCCACGTCCGCAAAATGCTCTTCAACCCTATCAGAACCCGCGCGCCCCCAAGCAGGTCACTTCGTGATGGTTTCGATGCAGTCAATATAAGGATGCGCCGCACCGAGGTTCGCTATCTCGACTCCGACCGCGCCGGCCGGGCAGGTCTGTCCCGGCGGGTACGAGGCGATGGCGGAAACCACCTTCGCCGAGGCATCGGATGCGCTGCAGGCGACAGGCGTAGCGCTGTACCTCGGGTGGCCCGAGAAGGTCCCGTTGGCGGCGAGGCACTTACCGACGAGCGCCTGCGCCTGCTTGGCTTGCTGGGCCGCCTGGTTGTTGCCCGGGGATAACCCCTGGTAGACGGCATAGATGGTGGCGGCGACCACCAAGACCACCGGCAACAACCGCCACGGCGTCCGCCACGGTCGCCTCGACACTTTCGTCGGCACACCGAGAAGCTGCCAACGCGGGGGTAGCGGAGGGGCGTCCACGCCCGCCGCCCAACGCACCCAGCGCTTCGAGTCCTGGTCGTAGAACATGACGCCCGCAGTGTCGCGATGCCAGTGCACTCCACGATGAACGACGTTGTTGTCCGGGTCGGTTTCGC
>JAKBBS010000143.1 GCA_021808425.1 Actinomycetes bacterium | reverse complement strand
CAATCTCGTCGGATGAGGCTCAAGGCATGTCGCCACTCTCAGCGTGTCCGCCGCGCAGCACAAGGGTGCTGCATTCGAACCCCGCGCGTAACCCAGGAACTGCTCGTGCCCTGTTTTTGGAAGCCTTTGTCCTAACAAAGTCTTGACAATAAACCGCTCGTCGTGTGTGATGTTGAGGTGCTCGACGTATTGACCATGGGGCGGATCGGAGTCGATATATACCCCTTGGAGGTTGGGAAGTCGCTGCGTCACGTGACCACTTTCGGCAAGTACCTAGGTGGAAGCCCTACCAATGTGGCGGTGGCCGCCGCCCGCTACGGGCGTCGCAGCGCCGTGATCACCCGCACCGGCAACGATCCTTTCGGCTTGTTCCTCCGCGACGCCCTTGCCGATTTTGGCGTCGACGACTGCTACGTGTCGGAGGTTGAGGGTCTGCCGACACCAGTCGCCTTTTGCGAGATGTTCCCTCCCGACGATTTCCCACTGTACTTCTACCGGTTCCCGAAGGCGCCGGATCTGGAGATTCGTAGTAACGAACTCGATTTCGAAGCGATCAGATCAGCACGGGTCTTTTGGGTAACGGTGACCGGTCTGTGCGTCGAACCGAGTCGATCGGCAACTATAGCAGCACTGCAATGTCGCGCGCCTGGCTCATTGACAGTACTAGATCTCGACTATCGGGCCATGTTCTGGCCGTCACGCCAAGACGCCCGACGCTGGGTCGGCGATGCGCTGCGCTACGCAACTGTCGCCGTGGGAAACATCGATGAATGCGACACCGCTGTCGGAGAGAAGGACCCTCTGCGGGCTATGGACGCCTTGCACGCCGCGGGCGTCGACCTCGCCGTGGTCAAGAAGGGGCCTAAAGGAGTAGTGGCTTCGAGGGGCTCTACCCTAGTCGACCTTCCGGCGGCGCCTACGGTCGTGCTCAACGGCCTCGGCGCTGGCGATGCTTTCGGCGGCGCTTTGTGCCACGGGCTCCTCGAGGGATGGGAGCTCGACCGGGTCGTCCGCTTTGCGAATGCAGCGGGAGCGATCGTCGCGTCTCGGATGACCTGTTCGAATGCTATGCCAAGGGAGGCGGAGGTGGAGGAGAAGATGCTCGAAGATGCGTATGGCGTCTGACAATCTGAGGCGCCTCGCCGCCATCCGGGCCGAGACCCCCCGCGCCGTCCGTGAGGCAGCGGCAAAGCGGACGCGCCCGGAATCGGTCCTTGGTGCCAATGGGCGACTGATGTTGATAGCCGCCGACCATCCAGCGAGAGGGATTTTGCGGGCGGGGCAGGACGCTATGGCAATGGCAGACCGTTCGGAGTACTTGGAACGCGTCTGCGTAGCCTTAGGCCGCCCTGGGGTAAACGGTGTTCTTGGGACACCGGATATCCTCGAGGATCTCCTCCTTCTCGGCGCACTTGACTGCAAGTTCGTCGTCGGCTCGATGAACCGGGCCGGCCTCGCAGACTCCATGTTCGAGATCGACGACCGCTTCACCGCGTTCGACGCGCAGAGTCTCCTCGATGCTTGTTTCGATGGGGGCAAAATGCTCACCCGGATCGACCCGGAGGATCCCTCGACCCCAGCGGCTCTCGAAGCATGCGGCCACGCTGTGAGCGAGCTGGCCCAGCATGGCTTGATGGCAATGGTAGAGCCATTCATCTCGGCTCGCAACTCCGGAAGGCTCCGCAACGAGATTACGCCTCAGGCGATGATCCAGGCGATAGTGGTTGCCTCTGGGCTGGGCAACACGTCGGCATTCACATGGCTCAAGGTTCCGATCGTCGATGACATGGAACGAGTGATGCGCTCATCGTCGTTGCCAGCGGTCATTTTAGGAGGCGAGGTGTCCGTCGACCCCGACGATGTTTACGAGAGCTGGCGGCGGGCATTGGCACTACCTACGGTAAAGGGTCTAGCTGTCGGCCGATCGCTGCTGTACCCGCACGATGGGAACGTGGAAAACGCCGTGGACATAGCAGTGAGTTTGCTGTGACCCGTTCCGGCGGCAGCCGACGTTACGAGGCAGTGATCAGACGGCGGTCGCGTACCGAGTCGCCCTACACGCAGCAGGTCTCCCCGCAAACAGCCAGCTGGGTCTACAGCGGGCTGCGAATAGCCGAGATCGGACCGGGGGGCAACCTTCGTTTCGAAACCGGACCCGAAGAAGTATTGGTTCTTCCTCTGAGGGGTTCATGTTCCGTCACCTGCGAAGGCCAACACTTCGACCTAGAGGGCAGGGAGTCGGTGTTCGCCCGGGTCACCGACTTCGCATACCTACCGCTCGACTCGACTGTGGTGATCGACTCGACTTGCGGATGCCGGATAGCACTCCCGTCGGCAGTCGCTTCGAGAAAACTCGGGGCCCGCTACGGCCCAGCGGACGCCGTGCCAGTCGAGTTGCGAGGCGCTGGACGGGCAAGCCGACAGGTGAACAATATATGCACGCCTGAGTCGTTTGCTGCCGATCATCTGATAGTGGTCGAGGTTCTCACTCCGGGCGGCAACTGGTCCAGCTACCCGCCTCACAAGCACGACGAGGCGAGCGCCACCGAGGCGGTGCTCGAGGAGATTTACTACTTTGAGATCGACAACGCTGGACGAGAAGGGGAAGGCCTCGCCTATCAGCGGGTCTACGGGTCTTCTCGACTGCGACACATCGACGTGTGCTGTGAGGTGGCGAACGGAGACGTGATCCTGATCCCATTCGGGTATCACGGGCCGTCCATGGCCGCCCCGGGCTACGACCTCTACTATCTCAATGTCATGGCCGGACCCGGCGAACGAATGTGGCGCTTCTGTGACGACCCGGCGCACTCGTGGATTCGCGGGACCTGGGCGGGCCAAGAAATCGACCCCAGATTGCCCTTAACATCGCCAGCGGGGCGCCGTTGAGCACTCTTCGCCTGACGGTAGCGCAAGCCGCGATCAGGTTCCTTGCCAACCAGTATTCAGAACGCGATGGAGCCGAAAGGCGGCTGATAGTAGGTTGCTTCGGAATTTTCGGTCACGGCAACATAGCCGGACTCGGCCAGGCGCTGCTGCAGGCCAAGCGGACCGGCGAGGCGGACCTTCCGTATTACCTTGCCCGCAACGAGCAGGCGATGGTCCATACTGCCGTGGGGTTCGCCCGCATGCGCAATCGACTTCAGACGTTTGCCTGCACGGCGTCGGTAGGTCCGGGTTCGACCAACATGTTGACTGGAGCTGCGTTAGCCACTGTCAGCCGTATTCCGGTGCTCTTGCTGCCTGGCGATACATTCTCCACGCGAATACCGTCACCGGTACTGCAAGAACTCGAGGACCCGACAACGTCTACTGGATCTGTCAACGACGCCTTCCGGCCGCTGTCACGATTTTTCGTGCGTGTGGGCCGCCCCGAGCAGTTGCCGGCGGCCCTACTCGGGGCAATGCGGGTTCTGTCCGACCCGGCGGAGACCGGCGCTGCGACAGTGTGTCTACCCCAGGATGTTCAGACAGAAGCCTTCGACTGGCCAGAAGCGCTGTTCCGGCGTCGGCTATGGCATGTCGGTCGCCCCGAACCTGACCTTGGCGCGCTAGATCGAGCAGTGACAGCGATCCGTCACGCAACCAGACCACTCATCATCGCAGGAGGAGGTGTTATTTATTCTGAGGCCGAGGACGCCCTACGGAGTTTTGCCCGGACTAGCCGAATCCCGGTGGCGGACACCCATGCAGGCAAAGGTGGGGTTTTGCACGATCATCCGTGCTCTGTCGGCGGTATCGGCTCTACAGGCACCCCCGTAGCCAACCGGCTGGCGGCCGGTGCCGACTTGGTGCTCGGCATTGGGACTCGCTACAGCGATTTCACTACCGCATCTCAAACCGCCTTCAAGAACCCTGACGTCACGTTCGTCAACCTCAATATCACGGCGCTTGACGCTGCGAAGCTTTCGGGGATTACGCTCATTGCCGACGCCCGAAGGGGCTTGGAGGCTTTGCAGCGTAATCTGGGCGACCACCGCGCGCCAGACCGCTACTCACGGATGGTGGCGACACTGCGCGACGAATGGTTTCGTCAGGTGCTTCGTGCCCCGCAGGTCACGAGTTCGCCGCTTCCAAGCCAGACTGAGCTCATAGCGGTGCTCTACGACGTGATGGGACCACGGGACGTGGTGGTCCAAGCGGCCGGGAGCATGCCCGGCCAGCTCCAGCTGCTCTGGCGAGCGCGTGACGTGAAGCAGTACCACGTCGAGTACGGGTACTCCTGCATGGGCTATGAGATCGCGGCAGCACTCGGTGTGAAGATGGCCTCCCCCGACAGGGAGGTGTTCGCCATCGTCGGAGACGGCTCATATCTGATGATGTCCTCGGAGATCGTGACGGCCGTGTCCGAGGGCATCAAGGTCAACATCATAATCGTCGAGAACCACGGCTTCGCATCAATCGGTGCGCTCGCCGAGACCGTCGGCGCCGAACGTTTCGGCACGAGCTACCGCTACCGCAATCCCGATTCCGGGATGCTCGACGGCGGCAAGCTCCCTGTGGATCTCGCCGCCAACGCCGCAAGCTTAGGAGCCAAAGTGCTGCGTGCCACGACGATCGGCGAGTTCAGCGCGGCCCTCGTGGCGGCAAAGGCCGCCGACTCAACCACCGTGATCCATGTAGAAACCGACCCCTCGGCTTCTACGTTGTCCTCCCAGAGCTGGTGGGACGTACCGGTAGCTGAGGTTGCGGAGCTCGAGACCACGATCAAGGCGCGAGGGCGCTACGAACATGCCAAGTTGGCCCAGAGACCCTTCTTCTAGGCATCACTCATGACCATCCGTCGCCTAGCTGACCGCCGCTACCTACCAGCTCTACCTCGGATCGAGCGAGCAAGAAAGGCACCGCAATGACTGTCGAAGCTATACCGCGACTCATGTTGGGCAGCTGCCCTGACTCGTGGGGAGTCTGGCACCCTGACGATCCCCTGCAGACCCCATGGAACAGATTCTTGGACGAAGTTGCGGAAGTCGGCTACGAGTGGCTCGAACTCGGGCCGTACGGGTACCTCCCAACTGACCCTCGACAGCTCCGAGACGAGCTTACCTCCCGGCAGTTGAAAGTCGCAGGAGGAACGATCCTAGGCGCCAGCGGACTGCATCGAAGTGGCGACCTCCCGGAGATTATCGCCGAAAGCCGGAAGGTAGCTGCGCTGACGGCAGCGGTGGGCGCGTCACACGTGATCTTCGTACCCGTGCCAGGCTACCGAGATGACATTACCGGTGCATACCTAGAACCGGCAATGCTCAGCGAGGACGAGTGGGCAACTCTTATCTCCTCGATCGATGAGGTCGGCAAGGTGATCAGCGAGGAATTCGGGCTGAAACTGCACTTCCATCCCCACGCTGACAGTCATGTCGAGACAGGAGTTCAAATCAGCCGGTTTCTCGACGATACCGATCCCCGCTACGTGTCGCTGTGCCTCGACACCGGTCACATGGCCTACCGCCGGGCCGACGTGATCGCGCTGCTTCGCGACTACCCGGACAGAGTCGGCTACGTGCACATAAAGCAAATGGACCCGCGAATCGTCGCAAAGGCCGAAGCGGAAGACCTGTCGTTCGGTCAAGCAGTCGCCATCGGCGCAAGCTGTGAACCGCCAGCTGGGCTGCCTGACATCGCTCCAGTAGTTGCCACACTAAAGCAGCTTCATTCGGCGCTCTTCGTCATAGTTGAGCAAGACATGTACCCCTGCGAATTCAATAGGCCCAAACCGATAGCCGCCCGCACCCGAAGATACCTCCGCAACGCCGGGATCGGAGCTTGAGATGGCTCTACGAGTAGGGGTCGTAGGTGCCGGAATGATCGGCTCCGGCCACATAAAACGACTGACCTGCGATGTGGCGAATGTCGAGGTGGTAGCCGTCGCTGATCCGGACCAAGCACGAGCAGCGGCTGTGGCCGACCCGCTCGGAGCGACCGTACACGCAAACGGCTACGAGCTGATCCACGCCGCCAATGTCGATGCAGTCCTTGTCACCTCTTCAGGTCCAAGCCACGCCGAGTATGTCTTGGCGTCGCTCGACGCCTGCAAGCCGGTTTTTTGCGAGAAGCCACTTGCAACCACCCAGCGCGACTGCATGCGAATCGTACAAGCTGAAGTCACCAACGGACGGCGCCTAGTACAAGTCGGATACATGCGTCGCTACGACCCAGGCTACCTCGCTATGAAAGAAGCGATCGATAATGGGATCGTGGGCCTTCCAGTGATCGTCCACTCCGCTCATCGGAATCCGAGCGTCGCCGACCACTACACCAAGGAGATGGCTGTCGTGGACACCGCTGTCCACGACATTGATGTCTGCCGATGGCTGCTCGGCCAGGACTTCGTTTCCAGCCAAGTGTTCCTTCCCAGGCACAACCCACGGTCGGACGGAGCACTCACCGACCCACTGTTCATCGTCCTTCAGACAGACGCAAGGGTTCTCGTCGACGTGGAAGTAGACCTGAACATTGGCTTCGGATACGACGTCCGCACTGAAGCAGTATGTGAACGCGGAATCGTCGCTCTCTCTGCCCTAAGCCCCGTGGTCGTGCACACCGCAGGGACCGCCAGACAAGAACTCCCCCACAACTGGCAGGAGCGATTCGCTGCCGCCTATTCCACCGAACTGCGACACTGGGTGGCGTCTGTAGCCAACCAGACCCCGACCGGGCCTAGCGCCTGGGACGGTTACCAAGTAGCCGTCACGGCTGATGCAACCGTCGAGTCTCTCCGACAGGGCGGTCCGGTTGCCATCAACCAGTCTCACATGCCTGACTTGTACAGAGACCTCTAAACTCAATAGGTCAACCACCACCCGCAACGGAATGCTGTCCGCCAGGGGGAAGCCCATCGGACGATGAGCGGGCGCCGACGCGCGCGAGGCTGGAGGAGTTCAAGTAGGCTCCACAAGGAGGTGCGTCGACGTTCTACCGGCCGGTGGTCGGTGTATCTACACTTCAGCCGGGATCATCGGATTCGTTGCTGAGGAGGTAGTCGACCACGTCTCGTGCTGTGTAGGTCTTTCCGCCTGCGTTTGCTGTGACCTTGTCGAGGAACACGAGTTCCTTGCCAATTGTCACCAATGGCGGCTCGACAGCACCCCCGGGGCGACGTTGGCCGAGCCCGATGGCAGCAATCAACCCGTTGCACAAGCATCGACGTCCCTCAGCTTCCTCTGCCTTGCCGCCTTTGCGCACATACGCCCCTTGTTGTTCGGCGGCGCAGCGGTAGCCGATGCCGCCGGAAGCCGTGCGGTACGGCACCCTCAGATAGCCAACGTCGCAAGATCTCCGCCGAGTCGCGTAGACCGCGGGATCTGAGACCGTGCCAGGCAGCTGGGCGACCTTGAAGGGAAAACCGGTAGGTGACGCCGCCGGGTCGGTGTGCACTTCGAGGGCACCCTCAAACCATTGGTCGATTACCTCTCGCTTCAAAGAGGCGTCGAGGTCCGACTCTTGGCAGAGAGCGAAGGCCGACCCGACCTGGATGCCTTGGGCTCCCCTGGCATGCGCCTCTCGGAGTCGCTCGGGACTGGCGTAGCCACCCGCAAGCCAGAACGGTATTCCCAGCTCGCTCATTTTGTCGAGGTCGACTTCGTCGCGTGGACCATATACCGGCTGGCCGTCCAGGTCGAGCGTTGCCCGACCTCGCGGTGGCGCGTTATGTCCCCCCGCGTTCGGACCCTCGACGACGAAACCGTCCGGGCGGGTCCTCGGATCCCGGGCGAGGAATGCGGCGAGCATGTTCGACGAGATGATGGCGAGAAACTGGGGGCGCCGCAAGGGCCGGCAGTCCCCGAACAGCACGGCAGGGTCGATGACGACGCTAGAGGGAGAGTCCCCTTCGCCATGCACGTTAATGTGAAGGCTCCCTGACTGTCCGGCTGCAAGCGCGTCTAGGTAGGCAGGGATCTCGGAAGGTATTCCAGCGCCCATCAATACGTAGTCCACCCCGGCAAGAACGGCGCCGTACAACACTGCCGGAACCGACATTTGCAGCTTCTCGAGGCAGTTGACTCCGACGAGACCTCTGTGCCCGTCCTTGGCGAGAAACACCTCGACGAAACCGGCGACTACAGCCAGGTGTGTCGCCGCCGCGCTCGGCCGCAAGGAAGGCAAAGGCGGTGACCGAAAAGGGCGATCGGGGGCGATCCCACCGGGCACGAAGTAGCGTTGTCGTACCTGCTCGACCACGTCACGGTTCGGGAAATGTTCGAGCGCACGGAGAATGCGGCCACTCGGATCGCCCAGCTGTAGGCGACGGACCAGCAGCGTGTCGAGTCCGACTCCCGAGACCACCCCGAGCTGCCCCGACATCGATACCGCTCGTGCCAGGCGCCAGCCCGACACCCCGACACCCATGCCACCTTGGATTATCGCCGGTTGCTTCGCGGCGTCCCCCCGGCCGATTGCTGTCAGCGACACTTTCCCGAGACTTTCCGACGTCACTGCCCCGATTCCCAAGCCGATATGCTCACTCTGCGATCGTTCGCCGCCGGAGAAACCGGCGCCGTGTCCTCGCAGAGATCCCAGTTAATGGAACCAGTCATAACAATGCCTCCTTCATCGCTGCGCCTGGAAGGCCGAATCCTGGATACCGGCGGCGGATCTCCCTGCGGGCGATAGTCATATGGTG
>JAKBBS010000142.1 GCA_021808425.1 Actinomycetes bacterium | reverse complement strand
AGCACTTCGAGATGCGGGTCCACAAGAGGTTGCTCGACATCGTCGAGCACACGCCCAAGACGGTGGACTCCCTCCAGCGCATCGAGCTCCCGGCCGGTGTGGATATCGAGATCAAGATACAACAGAATTAATTCGGCTCTTTGCGTCCGATGACCATCACCAGGCATCGGATGCACTGATAGACCGCTTCTGTAGCCGGTATACAAATGAGGCGACGGCCCGCCAATACCGGCAGGAGCTGACGGCTCTGTTCGCCTACTGCGGAGTTTCTCATCCCTGGGCGCTCACCGACGCGGCGGTGAACCATTGGGTGGCCCGGTCTCGGGCCAATAACACCCGGCGAAACCGGCTGGCCCGGGTGTGCACCTTCTTGCGCTGGTGCGTCCGGGTGGGTGAGGCCGATCCGGCGCTGGTGGAGGAGCTGAGCAGTCGGGAGAACCCGTTGCGGACAACGCCGCCGCTGTACGGGAAGCTGCAGGGGACGTACCCGGCCCGGTGGCTGACGCACGAGGAAGCGTACGGCTCGCTTCTCGGTACCTGCGACGGTTCCGACGTCGGCCGGCGCGACGAACTGGTGCTGCGATTCGGGTTGGCCGGCATGCGGGTGACCGAGATCATCCGGTTGTCAGTTGGTGACCTCCGGCTTCGGTCCGAGCCGACCATCGAGTGGATCGGGAAGAAGAACCGTCCCCGGAAGGTGGCGATCGGTCCGGCCCTCTTCGAGCTCCTCGACGACTACCTGGACCGCTACGTCGAAGCGCTCCGCCGGCCGCTGCGATCTTCGGAGCCGGTGGTTTGCCGCCAGAAGACCGGCGTGGGAGTAGGGGCAATCTCATGGGGCCAACCGTTCAAGACGCCGGCGAGCGTCGCCAAGCTGGTCCGGCTGCGCGCCGAGGAGGCGGGCCTCGGGCACATGAGCCCGCACGACCTCCGCAGGACAGCCGCCGGGATACTGCACCGGGCCGTGTCCGAGGACGGGGCCCACTACTTCGACCTGCTCGACATCCAGAAGGTGCTGGGTCACGCCAACCCGGCCACGACCATGCGTAGCTACATAGATCCTCTCGATACTGGGGTGATCCGCCGGGCCGCCCAGGTCCTGGACTAGCTGATCGGGGCGGCCTCACCGCCCTGGGGGCGGCCGGCCGCCAGCGTCCGGTCGTGATCGCCATCGGTCACTCCAGATGCGATGGCTCTTCGTGCTGCCGTTCGTTCCCGTGTGCGGACCGCCGCTTCGTACGATCGGGCGTACAGCTTCCCGTACTCGTCGGGACCGATACCGCCGACGGTCAGTCCCTGCCAGTGCTTGCGTTTCTTGGCGTCATCGCTGACCGGTCTTCCTCTAGCTCGCTTCTTCAGTGCGTCGAGCAGGGTGAGCCGACGGTTCATCTGCTGCCAGACATCCTCCTCGACTTGGAGCAGCTCCACAGTGGGTTTGAAGCCGGCCCGGTAGCCGAAGGTCCCGAAGTAGCGGCCGACGGTGCCGAAGTCGTCGGGCGGGATCTTTTGCTTCGCTTTGGCGGCCTCGCCGGCCATGTAGGCGGCGATGGCCGAGCGGCGCATGGTCTGGGCGACGCGGCCGTCCTTGGCGTAGAAGACGGTGCGCACATTGACGCCTCGCCGGGCGTGCTTCTCGTCGGTGCCGCTAGTGACGATGTTGGACCAGATTCTGAGCAGTTCGGCGGCTGTCTGGCCGCCGTAGCCTCCCCCGATGGGCGGGGTCCAGTGGCGGCCCTGGTGCTTTCCCAGCTTGCGCACGTTCTGATTGCCGAGCCGGGTGAGGATCTGGAAGCCCAGGTAGTCGAACTCCGACATCGAATCCGGGCCCTTCATGAGCAGGTGGATGTGCGGGCGCCCTTCGGCCAGTTGGAACTCCTTCGACCAGAACCCCACCGGCCGCTCCCCGAAGGCACGGAACCAGGCCTCCCCGAACGCCCGGCGGTGTCGTTCGAGGGTCGGTCCGTCGGGCACCCAGGGCCGCCAGTCGCCGGGATACGTGAGCGTGATCCACAGCGGCCGGTCGCCGAGCATGTCGAAGGGCAGCGATAGGACCCAGCGCCACATCTCACGCCTGCTCCGATCCGACATCCCCTTCGCTCCCCGTCCGAGTCGTGCCTCTGCTGCCTTCCTGGCCGCCTCGAGTTCCTTTGACTCGAAGTACTCCTCAATCTCCCATGGCTCGAGGCTGTCGAAGAATGCCTCCTCGTTCCAGCGGCGCTCTTCCTCCTCTTCGGCGAGAAGCTGTGCTTCCTCGTCGGGGTCAAGCGGCTCGAACTCGATCGAGTCGCCGGCCTCCTCCAGATCCTCCAGGGCACGCACGACCTGCATGGTCAGCGGGTTCAGGCGCCCCCTCCCGAACTTGGCCCGGAGGCCGAGCTGGTGGCGCAGTCTTACGTACCCGGGTGCGACCTCCACGAAGAACCGCTCACGAGGCATGGCTCTCCTACAGGTTGTCGAATCTGGTGGAGTGCGGCATGTCCGTATTGTGCGCTCGGGGTGTGACGGCTTCGACGCGTCGCCTGGAGTCGAAGTGGCTTCGGTTTCTCTGGGGCCGAATGAGACATCATGTACGGGTGCAGGCGATGCACGGAGGACGGTTCCGCCTTTCAGGAGCGTCATCGTTTTGGCGTCGATAGTGATCGTGCCGATCCCGCTGGCGTCGTGTGGCAGCGGGAAGGGCACTAGCAGCTCGTTACGGCTCGCAAACGAGGTCTGCACCGCTTTTCACCTGCCTCCGGGCACCCAATCAGGGATGAGGATTGTCCTCATCAGCCCCACCACGGCCGGAAAGGTCAGCTATCTGGCCCAGCGGTTCCTTGGACATGGGCTTGCCCCCTGGAACCAGCTTCCCAGCGATCACTTCGTCGCCGATTGCGGCTACGCAAACATGTCTGGCGTAGCCTCGGCCCCGACGACCACCTGTTCTGATGGAACCCACGTCTCACTTCAAGCTGCACCACGTGTCGGTTTTTATGTCGACCAGGAGCAACGGTGGTCAACCGACTCACTCAGCAGCTCGATCACCTTTCCCGCCTGCTGAGGAGATTCCTGCTGTGCCGTACGGCTGTGACGGCCTACGAGCGTCATCGCAGCTCCACGAGCGCCGCTCCCCGAGGGCGGATCGGGCATTATGGCGGACAGTGTTCATAGCGATCATCGTCTTCCTGGCGCTCATGTTGCTTATCCCGGTGTGGAGGACTGCGATAGGGGCGAAGTTCGCTCGCAAGCGGGCTGTGGAGATCGGTGCGCCAACGTGGATCGCCTGGATGGTCGGCATGCTCACGGGAGGAGCTGTGCTCACCGGAGCCTTTTTGGGCGGAGCTGGCCATTCTGTCTGGAAGGCCGCTTGCGCTGTGATCCTCTCCGTTGGTCTCGGCAGCTACATGATGTGGCGTGCCGGCTTCCGGAGGGCATCGCGAGGCGCAGATCACTCATCGCCGAATCAGCCACGCACCTGAGACGCGAGATCTACCAACATGAGACTCAACGCGGGATCCGCCAGGGCGAGGAAAGTTCTAACCGGGAAACGATTCTCGTGGTATCGGGGGTCGAGGCTTGTAGGCGGTCAGAGCGCCAGCGACGAGTAGGAAGAGAGTGGCGCCGGCCGCGAAGAGTCTGTCCTGTTTCGCGAGTGCGGCCTCGTAACCTGCGTGGCTAACGGGGATTCGGCTCCCGTGGTCGTTGAGGTAGTAGCCGACTTGATCGTCTTCCGGCTGCCCCTGGATGGTAAGGATCGACGACATCATGATCGCCCAAAGACCGACCACAACGACGCCCGCCACGAATAGCTTGCCCTTATGGCGCTTGAGAGCATCGAGGAATGGAGCCCACATCCGGTTGTAATCCTGGTTACTGATGCCGCTGAAGTCGTTCCATCGGCGGCGGGGTCTCCGAGCCTGACCGATCGATCGGTCGATCACCGCCCACCCGAAAAGCGGGAAGATCGAAACGAAGAGAACCCCCACGAGCCAACTTGGATAGACGGGCTGGCCGGGAATGTAGCTGAGGGCGACAAGGGTCAGTCCGAGGGCGGCGCCGGCCGCGGCAGCGGCCGATCTGGGGGTCCGGTATCGACCGGGTGCGCCATTCATCGATCCCAGTATCGGCGCTGGCAAACCCGAGCCGAAGTCCGCGAGGCCAACCTCATCCCTCGGGCAGCAGATCGTGGTTCCGCCGCCTTCGGCGTCGCTCCGCACGGCCGCCTGGAGGCGGCCGCTTGGCTCGGGACAAGTTTGAACAGCGTGGATGGCTGCGGGAGCATGGAGAGCGCGATCAGGAACTGGCCCAGCGGGCGGCCGAGCATCTGGCCAGACGTAACCGTCACAGGGCGTTCCTAGCCTCAGATCGTGAAGGTACGAGAGGTGATCCAGATCCTGGAGCGCGACGGATGGCGCCTCGACAGGCAGACCGGGTCTCACCGCCAGTTCCGTCATCCGGATCGTCTGGGAACAGTGACGGTCGCCGGCAAGCCCAGCGACGAGGTGCCCAGGGGTACGCTGGCCTCGATCTGGCGGCAAGCCGGTAGGTCGGGAAAGGGAACAGCGTGACTGAGTACGTCGTAGTCTTTGAGCACGAGGGAGACGCATGGGGCGCGTACGTTCCCGACCTTCCCGGCTGCGTTGCTGTCGGCGAGAACCGTGAAGAGGTCGAGAAGCTCATCGCCGAGGCCATCCCGCTTCACATCGAGTCACTACGGGCGCACGGCGAGGCAGCACCGCCTCCGACCACGACCGGGTCGACGAAAGTGCGAGTCGCGTGAGCGTTGAAAACGAGGTATCTGACGAGGCTCGTGCAACTACGGTTGTATATCCCCTTTCAGGGGATCAAGATACAGCAGAACTAAATCTCGATCCCTTTCATTAGCTTACGATCCTTCCCAGCGGCTGGCTCTCATTCGAGAGTTCACTCACCGCTAAAGCAACGCCGGCACCCGGCGGCAGTACGAGGCGGAGCTGTCGCCACCATGCCGGCGTGGAGCATCCCCGGGAGCTGACCGAGTCGGCGGTCCTCGCATGGTGCGGTTCGTTCCGGGCCAACAACACCGTCCGCAACCGGCTCGCTCGTGCCTGCACCTTCCTGCGCTGGTGCGTTCGTCAGGGGTACGCCGATCCCGCGCTGGTGGAGGCGCTCATGGGCAGGGATAACCCGCTTCGGCAGATTCCCCGACTTTACGGCAAGGTCCAGAGCGTCCGGCCGGCCCGATGGCTGAGTCACGCCGAGGCGTTCGAGCAGCTGATCGGCGCCTGCCGTGACGGGACCGACCTGGGCGTGCGGGACGACGTGCTCGTCTGGCTCGGGCTGGCCGGCATGCGTTCGGCGGAGATTATCCACCTCCGCATGGGCGATCTGCACCTTCACGATGTGGAGCCGAAGGTGCCGAAGTAGCGGCCGACTGTGCCGAACCCGTCGGGCGGCGCCTTCTGCTTGGCCTTTGACGCCTCGCCGGCCATGTAGGCGGCAATGGCGGCCCGCCGAGTCTTGGTGGCCACCTGGTCGTCCTTGGCGAAGAAGACGGTGCGGACGTTGACCCCGCGTCGGGCGTGATTCTCGACGGTGCCGTCGGTGACGATCTGTGACCACCAGCGCAGCATCTCGGTCGCCGTCTCGCCGCCGAAGACCTGGCTGACGGGCGGGGTCCACCACCGTCCCTGGTGCTTGCCGTGCCGGCGGACGTTCTGGTTGCCCAGGCGGGTGAGCCGGGGCTTTACGATCTTCCCTTCGCATAAGGGTCGTCATTGGGACCAATCCGACTTCTTCGGTTGCGGAGGGAAGGGGGCTGTAGTGTTCGCGCTCAGATGGACCGACACTTCGAAGAGCACGGCACGACGAATAGTGGAACCCTCACGGTTGTCCGCGGTCACGGGCGTCGGGATTCACTTCGTGACTACAAGATCTGGATCGATGGAACGGCGCGAGGCCGAGTTGCCGAAGGAGCCGCCAGTTCCTTCTCCTTGGAGCCCGGCGTCCACGAGATCAGGCTCACACTGGATTGGTGTAAGAGCAAGACCGTAGATGTGCCCATCGGCGAAGGCGGCTCAGTTTCGCTCTACTGCCGCCCAAGCGGGGGCCGTGTGCTTGCACCGATTCTCCGACGAAATGATTATGTCGAAGTCCGCATAAATCCTTTGGCCGACGATTCACCCTACGACGAGCAATGGGGACGCCGCTCCGCCCTGGCCTGCGGGGGTGCGATAGCGATCATCTTTGTCGAGCTCGTCGCTCTGGTGGTCGCCCGAGTTAACCCGACGGTGGGCGGTGTCGTAGTGGCCGCAAGCACCGTCGTGTGGATATGCGCCTGCATTCTGACTGACGTCCCTCTGAGATGGACAAAGCGAGAGCGAGCGCAGAACGGGCCGCCTCGCGACTCCTAGACGTCGGTTCTCACCTCGGCCATGCTGTCCAGAGTCAGAGTCAGCACAAAAGGCCCAGTGCCGATCACACCGTCTCGCGGCAGGAGGTCGGTGATCCCGCCGCCTTTGGCGGCGCTCCGCACGGTCGCCTGGAGGCGACCGCTTGGCTCAAAACGAGTTTGATCGGCGTTGTGGCACGCGGGCCTCCTCTCGCCCTTGGGCAATGTCGAGCCCGGAGTCATGCGGCTGACGTGGCCGGCAGTGGAAAGCGGACCGAGTATCTCGTCGTCATCGAACAGGACGAAGACGCGTGGGGCGCCTACGTGCCGGACCTTGCGGGCTGCGTCGCGGTCGGGAGAAGCCGTGACGCGGTGGAGAGTCTGATCGCCGAAGTCATCCCGCTCCACATCGAGTCCATGCGGGAGCAGGGAGAACCGGTACCCGCTCCCACGGCGTCGGCTCGACGAAGGTGAGGGTCACACTTATCTGACTGAATCTTGCCCATGCCCCGGGTGAGCTTCTTCTACGGGATCGCGATTTACATGTACTGGAACGAGCGCGACCATCCCGTCCCGCACTTCCACGCCATCCAGGCCGAGCACGAGGCCTCCATCTCCGTCGACGGTGTGGTCCTCGCGGGTGAACTCGAGCGTCGCGCGCTCAACCTGGTGCGGTGGTGGGCCCGTCTTCACCGGGAGGAGCTACTCGCCAACTGGGAGCTGGCCCGGGACAGCCAGCCGATCCATTCGATCACCCCCCTGCCATAACATGACATTCGTGAGCGTGACTTACCTACCGGTCATCGTGGGCGCAGCGGTGATTCGCGACCATGTCCTCCGGTTGCTGTTCAGCGACGGAACGGTGGGAGATGTGGATTTGTCTGCGGAGGAGTGGAGAGGCGTTCTCGAGCCGCTCGGCGATCCGAAGTACTTCGCCCGTGTCCGGGTGGACCCTGAAGCTCGGACCGTCACCTGGCCGAACGGCGAGGATCTCGCGCCCGAGCCGCTGTACGAACAGGCCCGAGCCCACCCGCTCGTAGCCGTCTGAGGAGATGTGAGATGACCGAGGAGCCGGGGGTTCGTGCAACTACGGAAGTAGATCCCCAGAGGGGTCAAGATACAGCAGAACTAACCGCGCGGTAGCTTACGGGCCGCTCGTCCGGGAGTTCTACCTGCGCTACAACAATTTGAATACGCGCCGCCAGTACGAAGCAGAGCTGGCGGCGCTTTTCGCGTTCGCCGGGGTCTCTCATCCGAGGTTCCTGACCGAGTCGGCGGTGCTGTCGTGGTGAGTCGGCGGTTCATGTCCGCCCCTACGTCTGGGTCGACTTCGAGCAGGTCGACGGTGGGCTTGAACCCAGCGCGGTAGCCGAAGTGCCGAAGTAGCGGCCAACGGTGCCGAAGTCGTCGGGCGGGACCTTCTGGCCGGCCTTGGCCGCTTCGCCGGCCATGTAGGCCGCGATCACGGAGCGCCGCATCGACTTGGCGACGTGGTCGTTGTTGGCGTAGAAGAACGCTCGCCGGTGCCGCTCCAGGGTCGGACCGTCGGGGACCCAGGTCCGCCAGTCGCCCGGGTAGGTGAGCGTGATCCATAGCGGCCGGTCGCCGAGCATCTCGAACGGCAGCGACAGCACCCACCTCCACATCTCCCGCCGGCTGCGCTCCGACATCCCCTTGGCACCCCGCCCCAGCCTTTCTTGGGCTGCCTTCCTGGCCGCTTCGAGCTCCTTGGCCTCGAAGTAGTCGGCCACCTCGTCAGGATCGAGCGTGTCGAGGAAGAGCTCCTCGTTCTCGCGGCGTGCCTGTTCCTCGGCGGCCAGGATCTCCACTTCCTCGTCTGGGTCGAGCCGGTTGAACTCGATCGACTCGCCGGCCTCCTCCAGGTCCTCGAGCTGGCGGACCACCTGCTCCATGAGCGGGCCGAGTTGACCGCGGCCGAACTTGGGGTGCAGCCCGAGATGGTGGCGCAGCCTCACAAACCCGGGGGCGACCTCTACGTAGAAGCGCTCACGGGGCACGATCACACCCCGGCCACTCGGATCGTGACTGCGACATTGTCCGTAATGTGCACGATGCCTGTGACGGCCTGACGGGGAGCGGCCTCGCGGCGGCCGGTCCCTCAAACGTGCGCGGAATCCGCGTATGCCTACCGAGTCGCTGCTGGGCTGGAGAGTCTGAGGTTGCCTAAAGTGATTATGTCGGCATCCATGGGCTCGGATGGCAGGTCAGGGGGACGGTTGTAGGGGGGTCCAGGTCCGGACGCCGTCGTGGGTGCTGAGGAGGACCGCTGATTGCGAGTCGATCGAGCTGCCCTCGGTGACCTGGATCCAGGCTTGGGTGGGGCTGGCTGCTTGGAGGACGGA
>JAKBBS010000141.1 GCA_021808425.1 Actinomycetes bacterium | reverse complement strand
GGCCCTGTCAAGCGTCTCGTACTCCGCCAAGACTCGCGCCTTGTAGGCCGCAGGGAACCGCCGCGGTCCACGGGCCCGCTCAGAAACCTCCGGAACCGGATCAGCGAAACCTCCGGAACCGGATCAGCGAGACCATCCATACCAACACCGTGATGGCGCGCATCGCCAGAATGAATAATTGAAGTCGTCATATCAAAGCTCGCTTCCCGCCCTCAGCTCAACGAATCAGCAGCGCGATCTGCCTCACCACAGCTTGACACAGAGGGGATTGATACTTTATGCAGCTATAGCCTGTACAAAGTATCAATCGTTTTTGACCTCGCCATGTTGGGCCACCATCGGGCCACCATCGGGCCACCATCGGGCCACCATCGGGCCACCATCGGGCGACCAGTCCAGTGGGGAGCGATTCACGAAAGGCCCGTCAAGGGTAAGGTGAGGTCAGTTAACACGTCGTTTACCCGCCAGCGAACACGAACAGCAACGAACAAGGATGGTGGTGGTTCATGTACGTCTGGTGGCTGGAGGCGGTCTTTATCATCGGGGGCGCCTTTGGCGGATTCGCGGTCGCGCATGTGTCCTTCGCCGTCATGCGGAGAGTCGTTCACCGAGGTAACGGAACGTTCGAGAAGGCGTTCCTGGATCGCCTGGGAACGCCTGTAGCGGGAATACTCCTAGTCGCAGGGGCTGCCATTGCCGACACGTTCGCTGGCGTCCATTTGAACGGTCGAACCGGAGCGGTTTTCTCGCATGTGTTGTCTATTGCCTTCGTGATCGCGAGCGCGTGGCTTGCTTTCCGGCTCACCTACGTCTTCGAAGACGCTGTCCTCATCCGATTGCGGATGGACCAGGCGGACAACCTGCGGGTAAGGCGGATCCAGACGCAGATCCAAATTTTTCGAAAAATATCCGCCGCTGGCATCATCGTCCTCGCCGTAGCGGTCGTCCTCCTAAGCTTCGGGAGCGTTCGAGCGGCCGGCACCGGGCTGCTTGCCTCGGCGGGAATCGTGGCAATCATCGCGGGCGTGGCGGCAAAACCCGCAGCGACGAACCTCCTCGCCGGAATCCAGATAGCAATCACTCAACCGATCCGGGTCGACGACGTGGTCGTAGTCGACGGTCATTGGGGTCGCATCGAGGAGATCAACCTCACCTATCTGGTCATTCGGGTATGGGACCTGCGCCGTCTCGTCGTGCCGATCTCGTACCTGATCTCGACACCGTTCGAGAACTGGACCCGCACAAGCTCGGCGATACTCGGCTTCGTGCACTTGGATGTCGACTACACGGCGCCCGTAGAGGCGATACGGAAGCGCTTCGAAGAGATCCTCCGAAGCTCGCCAAACTGGGATGGGACCGTGGCGACACTCCAAGTCGTGAGCGTTGGACCTTCGACAATGCAGCTTCGGGCGCTGATGAGCTCGGTGGACAGCTCAAGAAGCTGGGATTTGCAATGCGAGGTCCGGGAAAAAATAGTCGCATTCCTTCGTGACGACTATCCCGACGCACTACCGCGACTGAGGCTCGGGGCAAGTACCGACTCGAGCTAACGCCTTCCAGGTACGAAGACAGGAAGCTCTCGTTCATGACCACCAGTCTGGCCCGGGCGAACAGCTGGAAGAGATGCCGCCCTGATCGGCGCGAACATCTTCCGATAGTCCCGACTTGGCGCTGGTCGGCACGGCTTCGTACTCCTCCCCGGGGCAGTTCGGCCGGCAAGCTTCCATCAAGCACGCCCGTCGCGACTACGAATCGGCTGAGATCTGATGAGCAGAACGGCCACCCCGTCCTCCTGCTCTCCTGGGACGCTCATGGCACCTGGCGCGACCGACTCACCGTCGCCGACATCACCACCCGTGTCCGAGGACTCGACGCCGAAGCCCTCCACTCAGCGCGACTTCACCTATCCCGAGTCGCGCATGATGAAGACGAGCCACGGCTTTTACTACGCCTTCAACGCACAGGCCGTGGTCGACGAAAGTGCCAGGTCGTGCTCGCAGCAGAGATCACCCAAGAGGCCACTGACGTCCACCAGCTAGTCATCTCGGTCTTCACATGACACCGTGTCGGGTAAGCTATAAGTAAATTCTCCTTGGGAGAGTCGCCTCGCTTGGGCAGGACGGCCTCTGCTGTCGCTCCGTGCAGGTCCGACGCCTCGACCGAGCGACCTCGAAGGAGTCCCATGCCTGCTGCCGCTTCCGCGCCGTCGCGCTTCGATCAGGGCGTCTCGCCGCCCCTTACCTTCGGTATCCTCAGCACATTTCCACCGACCCCTTGTGGGTTGGCCACTTTTACAGCCGCGCTTGCAGGTGGGCTGAACAGTCATGGGGCGGAGGTGCGCGTCGTCAGGGTGGCCGATGGGTCGCCGTCCGACGCCACAGTCGTCGTGGGTGACCTCGTCAACGGCTGTCCGGCGTCGCTATCCGCGACCGCTGAGCTTTTGAACGAATGTGACGTCGCGATCATTCAGCACGAGTACGGCCTCTACGGCGGGGAAGACGGCGAGGAGGTCGTGGGAATCCTTGCCTCGCTGCGGGTGCCCTCAATCGTCATCGCTCACACCGTTCTGTGCGAGCCGACCCCACATCAGCGGTCGGTTCTCGTTGAAGTCGCGGCTCTCGCCGACAAGTTGGTTGTCATGTCCGACGCGGCCCGGGAGCGCGTTTGCAACGAGTTCGGCGTCGATCCGGCGAAGGTGGCCACCATTCCCCACGGGGCGGTGATCCCGCCCCCACGAGCGATTGAGCCTGCATTTCGACGGCCGACGCTGCTGACTTGGGGGCTTGTCGGCCCAGGGAAAGGGGTCGAGCGGGTGATCGACGCCATGGCGCACCTGCATGATCTTCCGGGCCGGCCCCGATATCTCGTGGCGGGGCGAACCCACCCGAAAGTGCTTGCCTCCCACGGTGAGGCCTATCGCCAGGCCCGAATCGAGCAGGCCCGACGCATCGGCGTTGATGCGTCAGTCATCTTCGACGCCGCGTATCGAGATGTGCCCACGCTCACCGCGATGATCCAGTCAGCGGCGGTCGTGGTACTTCCGTATGACTCGCGCGAGCAGGCGACGTCGGGCGTGCTCGTCGATGCTGTCGCCGCTGGGAGACCCGTGGTTGCGACTGCGTTTCCGCATGCCGTCGAGCTGCTCGGAAGCGGGGCAGGGATCGTCGTCGACCACGACGATCCAGACGCGCTGGTGGACGCGCTGCGTAGGGTGCTCACCGACGCGGTGCTCGCCCACCGGCTGACCGTGGAAGCGAGGCGGATCGCTCCGATGCTCGGCTGGCCCGTCGTCGCTGCCGCCTACCTACAGCTCGCTGACTTCCTCGCATCCGAACGGGCGGCGTTGGTGTGACCGATGTGCCCCGAGCAAGTTTCGATCACCTGCTGGACATGACCGACGAGCGCGGCACGTTCGAGCACGCCCGGCTGGCCAAGCCGCGACGCGAGCACGGCTATTGCACCGACGACATCGCCCGGGTGCTGCTCGTGTCCATACGCGAGCCGTATCCGAAGCCAGAGATACGACGCCTCATCGACACCAGTCTGCGCTTCCTGATTGATGCGCAAAGCCTTGAAGGCGAGTTCTGCAACCGCATGTCCGAACACGGACGCTGGCAGGATCGTCCCTCTCTCGATGACTGCTGGGGGCGCAGCGTTTGGGCGCTCGGCACCGCCTCGGCCCACGCGCAAACTGATTTGACCAGACAGATCGCTGTGGCGCAGTTCGAACGGGCGGCAAGGCGGCGCTCGCCGTGGCGGCGAGCGATGTCGTTCGCGGCCATCGGCGCGTTTGAGCTGCTGTCAGTGTCGCCCGCACATCGCGAGGCGCGGGCTCTGCTCACAACCGCCGCTGACACCATGCCGACTTGCGCAGATGACGCTGCATGGCCGTGGCCCGAGCCGAGGTTGGCGTACGCCAATGCCGTCATTCCCGAAGCCATGATCGCAGCCGGTGCGATCCTCGACCGGCCTCCGCTCCTCCGGCACGGCTTGGATCTGCTCGCCTGGCTGCTCCAGCACGAGACTTTCGACGGGCATCTGTCGGTCACAGCGGTGGGCGGCAGCGCGCCCGGCGAGGTCCGACCGGCATTTGATCAGCAACCGATCGAGGTAGCGGCGCTCGCCGACGCCTGCGCCCGCGCTGCCAGCATCGACGCAAGCGACCAACGGTGGGCCGACGGCTTGCGGAGCGCGGTGGCGTGGTTCCTCGGCAGGAACGATGGCAACCACGTCATGTGGGACCCCACCACCGGTGGCGGTTTCGACGGTCTCGAAGCCGGCGGGCCGAACCTCAATCAGGGTACCGAGTCAACCCTTGCGCTTCTCTCCACCCTTCAGCACGGCTACCGTCTGGTGCTGCAGTGAGCGAGGCAACGGGTGTTCCGGTGCGCCGATGGCCACGAGTGGCGCCCGACCGCTCCCGCGTGATCACCAGAATGTTCGTCCCAGGCCAAGAAGGATTCGATCATCAACACTCGCGCACCGCGGCGGTGTTGGCCCGCGTCTTGGCGCTCGACGAGCAAGACACGCAATCCGCGCTCGACGATGTCGTCGCCCGATTCGACGGCCGTCACCACGACCTCCTCGGCGTCTTCCGTCAACACGCGTCCGAAGTCGCCGACCGACTCCAGCCTGACTATGAGCTCACGGATGCGCGGCAACTGCTGCTCGGCGCGACGTTCACGAGCGAATACGCCGTTGAAGGCGCTGCTATATGCAACCCGAGCATGGTCGCCCATCCCGACCAGTCCGACGTCCCCGTCGATTGCCTGCGCTTCGTGATGAGCCTGCGAGCCATCGGCGAGGGACACCTCTCGTCTATCGGGTTCCGGACCGGAATGATCGACGCGGCAGGCCGTCCAACGTTCGACGCTCCGCCGCTCTTTGCGACGGGCGGCGCGATCGGACCAGCACCCCTCGAAGCTGCCGCCGTCCGAAGCGCTCTTCACGGGATAGACAACCAAAGCGTAGACGCCGACTACATCCTCCAGGCGCTCGGCCAGCGGTTCACGCACACGGACCTGAACGAACGTCTGGAGAAGCTTCAGGTTAACCTGACAACCCGTCGACGTGCCACGCACACGTCAGGGGTCATCCGGGCTATGGCCGAGCGCTCCTATGCCATAGCATTCCGAGACGACACCCCACTGGCCGACCGGGTCCTCTGGCCGGCGATGAGTGCCGAGAGTCACGGCATGGAAGACGCCCGGTTCGCCCGGTTCGTCGATGACGATGGGCGCGTTACGAATTACGCCACCTACACCGCCTACGACGGGGCGAACATCGTCCAACAGCTTTTGGAAACCGCCGACTTCCAAACGTTCGAGTCGTCGCCGATCGTCGGCGCCGCCGCGACCAACAAGGGACTCGCCCTGTTCCCTCGCCGCGTCCATGGCCGCTACGCCGCACTGTCGAGGTGGGAGCGCGACGCAAATTCGGTCGCGTTCTCAGACAGCCCACGCCATTGGCCGACCGCGACGCCATGCCAGGCGCCGACCCAAGCCTGGGAGATGGTACAGCTCGGCAACTGTGGGCCGCCGATCGAGACCGACGCAGGATGGCTCGTCCTCACCCATGGGGTCGGACCGATGCGCACCTACAGCATCGGCGCAATCCTCCTCGACATCGACGATCCCACGATCGTCCGCAGTCGGCTTCCGTACCCCCTGCTCACACCGAACCTCGACGAACAGGACGGCTACGTCCCCAACGTGGTGTACTCCTGTGGCGCCCTCGTCCACGCTGACACCCTCGTACTGCCCTACGGGATTGGTGACTCCGCGATCGGCATCGCCTCGATACCGATGGGGGACTTGCTGGCGGCCCTCGACCGCTCGAGGAGCCGCTGACGTCGTGCGGGTTGCTGTCCTCGCGCCGATCTCGTGGCGGGTCCCGCCACGCCACTACGGACCTTGGGAGCTCTTCGCGTCGCTACTCACCGAGGGACTTGTGCGTCGCGGCCACGACGTCACCCTTTTCGCTACCGGCGATTCCGTCACTGCGGCCCGGCTGCGGTCAGTCGTTCCGGTGGGCTGGTCAGAGGCCCCGACTCTTGATGCGAAGGTAGCCGAATGTCTGCACATCTCCGCGGTGTTCGAGCACAGCAAGGAGTTCGACATAATCCACAACGGGTTCGACTTCCTGCCGCTCACCTTCTCCGATCTGGTCACGACGCCGGTCGTCACCACTATCCACGGGTTCTCGTCACCGCAGATCGTCGCAGTGTACGCCAAGTACAACCGCCGAACGACCTATGTCGCCATCAGCGACGCGGACCGCCATGAAGCGCTCGACTACGTGGCAACGATCCACCACGGTGTCGACACAGACCGCTTCCAGCTTCGATCAGAGCACGGCGGTTACCTCGCGTTCTTCGGCCGGATCCACCCAGACAAGGGTACCGCGACCGCTATCGAGGTCGCTGCGCGAGCGCGACTGCCTCTTGTGATCGCCGGCATCATTCAAGACGAAGAGTACTTCCAGAGACGGGTCGCCCCCCACATCGACGGCGTCCATGTGAGCTACGACGGCCCCGTCGACGCGGAACACTGCTCGGATTTCCTCGGCGGTGCTCGGGCACTGCTCCACCTAATCGACTTCGACGAACCCTTCGGCTTCAGCGTCATCGAAGCAATGGCCTGCGGCACACCGGTCATCGCTTTCAACCGGGGCTCGATGCCAGAGCTCATCGACGAGGGCGTCACGGGAATGATCGTGGCTGACGTCGCTGGCGCGGTCGCCGCGATCGACAAGACGCCCCTGCTCGACCGAACCGCGATCCGCGCGCTCGCCGTCCAACGCTTCGGTGTAGACCGCATGGTCGACGAATACCTCAGTGTGTACGAGCAGGTAATCGCCGATGCCTGAACCGACCGACACGTTCCGAGTCACGGTTTCGACGCCATCCGGACTGGCCAGATCGAAGACTCGTCTTTGGGACCGGACGGGGTTCGGGTCCCAGCACCGTCTGAAAAGTCTGGGGGAGGCCGAAAGACCGAGCACCCGAGGCGGCCCCATCAGCCCGGCCCCGATCCGACAGTGGTGGCTATGCGAGCATTCCAACGACAAACCGATGAGAACCAGCCGCGCTCCAACTGGCACGGGCATGGTCGGCTCCACAGCCCACTCGGCACCTTCGTCTACCGCCTCTGTTGACTCCGGTCCGCTCCCACGCTGACGGGGCGAAGCGAGGCGGGTGACGGAGTTGTTCGTATCGAACGACAGCCGCTTTTGGTGTCGAGGGAAGACCGGCGGTTTCCAATGGAAGCCCGAGCCACATCAGTCGCGCCCGCAGCGGCGGCTACAGTCGAAGTTCAGGTTCGCGAGCAGCGTTGGCTGAAGGACCGCACGTCACAGCGCCTAGGCGGGAACGCGATGCTGCAATCAAAACCTCAAAATGCGGCGGCCACGAGGTGGGGGGCAGCTTTCGGCGCATTGACCGACGAGGACCTCAAGGAACTTCTTCGCGAGCGTGGGGACTTGATGGTAAGCGGGGTCAGCTCGATAACCGGCTTGGCCCTCTTGGCGATCGACCCACAGAGCGCTCAGATCTTCTACGACCGTGTCGACATGGCTACCCGCCAGCTCCTCGAAGTACTTTGCGTCATCGGCCCTACTGTCAGCCTCGAACGTCTCGCGTCTACGTTGAGATCTCCTTCCGAGGTGATCTCGCCGTATCTCAACCGTCTTCGCCGCGCAGGGATGGTCCTGATCCACGGCGACAACGTCGAGGTGAATCCCGGCTTGGACGACGCGATACCTTGCCCTTGCGATCTAGGACCTCCGGCCGCAGCGCTCCTGGAGCGCCTTACGAACCGGGAACTCGCGTCTATCGCACGGCTTCTCGAGCTCTCCACGACCGGAGCCAAGCCTGCACTTGTGAACCGTCTCGTAGCGGGCTTGTCCAAACCTGAGGTCATCGCGGCGGCCCTCCGCGGGGCACCGAAAGGAACCGAAAAGTTCCTGGAGACGGCAAGCATGAGTTGGCCGGTTGTCGCCTTGGAGTCAGGAGTCTTCGCGTTCCGATATCGCGGGGACGATCCCGCCGGGTGGTGCCTGCTACGTGGCCTGCTTCTCGCCGTTGACTACACCACGGCGGTAATGCCGCGAGAGGTCGGACTGGCTTTGCGCGGGGGAGGCCTGCTCTCCTCTTTCGACGCGACGCCGCCCAAGCTGGCTACTCGCGTCGTCGACCAACAAAACGTCGACCGGCAGGGCGCGGAGGCGGCCCTCAGCCTCGTCGCCGACGCGACAGCCCTATGCGAAGCTTGGAGCACCACGCCGGCGAGGCTGCTGCGATCAGGCGGGATAGGGGTCCGCGAGTTGCGCAGACTAGCGAAGCTGCTGCAGCGACCCGAGGACCAAGTCGCCTTGACGATAAATCTCCTGGCGGCTGCCGGCCTCGTTGACTGGGACACGGCCGGGGAGATAGCAGCCCCCACCGCCGGCTACGACGATTGGAGTCGACTCAACGCCCCGCGGCGCTGGACCGCCCTCGCACAGACATGGCTGTATGCCCCGTTTGATCTGAGCGCCGCCAGCACACCCGACGAGGACGCCAAAGGAACCCCTCCCCTGCTGAACCAGTACTCCCTCGACCCCGACTTCACGGTGCGACGGCTCCTTATATGCGAGACGCTCAGCGAGCAAGGACCGGGGCGGGCCTGCGAGCCGGCCGACGTCGCAGCCCTGGCGAACTGGCGACGGCCCAGCGCCTGGGAGGACGATCGCAACCCTCCAGGCGACATCGTCAGACGGCTTCTCAGGGAGTCG
>JAKBBS010000140.1 GCA_021808425.1 Actinomycetes bacterium | reverse complement strand
TTCCTTTCGAATCTAAGACGCTCCAAGACGCCGAAAAGGTTCACTCCGCCGTGTAGAGCGAATCCGACAGTCACCGGCCTGCACCAACATTCGGGTCGCACGGAGAGTGCGCCGGCGCACTGTCCGCGGCGATGGAAGAATATGGGTCATGGTGGAAGTGGAGGCTTCCGTGGGACGTCATACGGTTGCGGTTTCTCGGAAGGCTCTTGTCGTAGTGGCCGCGATCTTCATGGCGGTGGTCGGCACGAGCTGTCAACAAAACCGGGGCGTGGCGGTGGGGAAGACCACGGGAACTACGGCCCCGAGCGAGAGCAGGACCACGTCCGGGAGCAGAAACAAGGCGAAGGCCCGGGCTGAAGCGATGCGGCTACTCGGATTAGTGGTGATGCCATCAGGTTCGATCAGGTTGACCGCGGCTCCAACTTCGTTGTCGGAACCGGTCATGGGAACTCCCGATACGGCGTCTCTGCTCGACGACACCGCCTACTGGAAGGTTCCGATGTCTATGAGCGCCGCCCTCACCTGGTTTGGCAATCATCATCCCGGAGGTTTTCCGCAGTCCGGCTCGGGTTCGTTGTCGCAGGGTACAACGACGATCAGCGGTGTCAGCTTCGACGCCCCCTCCAGCTCAGCATGGACCGGCGCGTCGGTTGAGATCGGAGTCGCTCCGACAGGCTCTAACACCTCAGTCGTGAGGGCAGACGGGATAGCGCTGTGGATCGACCCGGTTCCCGTCCCTGACAGCCAGCGGGGTCCACGTATGCGCATTACCGTTACGTCTGGGTGCTCCCCAAGCGACAAGGGATTCGTGGGCGTCACTAACCCGCCGCCGCCGTTGGATTCGTCGCTGCTTCCTTCTGGTCCGCCAGCGGGTGGCCTGGCCTGTCAGTACTACGGGCTCAACGGGCATCCCTTCGCCCTCAAGCAGACGACCGTCATGGACGCTGCGGCCGCAATCGCTTTCGCGGAGAATGTCGGACGACTCCCGCTAGGCCACCTCGCCGGCGGGGTCGTCAGCTGTCCTAGTGACGACGGGTCTGCCATCGTCGTCGCACTCGGCTACCCAGACGGCCGCGCTATCGATCTTTGGATTGCGACCACCGGCTGCAGTCACACGTCCAATGGATATGTCACTGCCTCTGGGGCCCCACCCATTTAGGAGCCCCCTCCGCCAGCTCTGGGACCGAGACGGAATAATGCACCTGCCGGGCCACCCAACCGGCAAGACCGGGTCGGAAGGTCCCGCCCGCGTGGATGGGTGCAATCACCAGTCCGCTCCTCAGCTCCTTCAGCTGGAGGTGAGATTTACATGTGATCAAGACGACCTCCCCGGGTGTTCAATAGTCGACTAAGCCCGCTGATTCGGCGAAGATGGAACTGTCCTACCCTCGTACTACGATTGGGTTATGCCCGTGAGGAAGAAGCGCTCAGTGTCGATTCCACCCGACCTCGACGTTCAGATTGAGGCTGCCGCGGCCGAAACCGGCCTGACCTACAGCGCTTGGCTGGCAACAACTGCACGCAAGGAGCTCACCATACGGGCCGGCCTGAAAGCGGTCGCCGAATTCGAGGGCGAGAAAGGCGATTTCAGCGCTGAGGAAATCGCCGAGGCCGAACAATGGACTCGCGAAGCACTCGAGCGTTCTGGTCGCAGCAGCTCTCGGCCGCAGCGTACCGCCTGATGGGTGTCACCTACGACTCGGCAGCGCTCATCGCCCCCGAACGAGGTGAAAGGCCGATGTGGGCCCGACGCCGAGCCTTCCTGGCCGCCCGGGTGGTCCCGACCGTGCCTGCTGGCGTAGTGGCTCAGACTTGGAGGGGCGGGAGCCGCCAGGCCATGTTGGTACGACTTCTGGTCGGCTGCAACGTCGAGGCGCTCAATGATGACCAAGCCCGCAAAGTCGGTCCGTTGGCCGCAATGGCTGCCACAACGGACATCGTCGATGTCAGCGTCGTCGAAGGAGCCTTGCGGCGCATCGATCTCGTGATCAGCACTGACCAAGCGGATCTCAAAGCGATTGCGACCGCCGCTGGACGCTCTCTTCATGTCGAAAAACCCTGAGCGACAAGGCGATCATTAGCGCGCTCGTCTGGGGAACAGTCCAGTCCTCCTTGACAAAAGCCGTCCTGGTGACATGGGCGAGGTTGTGCAAACGTCCGCTAAGTCCGGCGCAGTGGTTGAGACGCGTCATTTGAGGGTACGCCTTCGCTTGTACGTGCCCAGACAGGATCGCCTTCGATGTCGGGCTCCAGATCCCTTCAAGCGAGGATGCCAATGTCCGGGAGTGCAACAAAGCCGAGCAGCGACTCGAACGAAACGCCCGAAGCCCCTTCGAAGCTCCGCGCAACCGCCCGTGTGATCCTCGGCTTGGGTCTGGCCGGGATCGGCGTCGCACACCTCACCGTGGCCCGCGAAGGGTTTCGCGCTCAGGTACCCCAACACCTCGCTGAAATGCTGCCGGCGAGCACGGACGACGTCGTGCTCGGATCGGGCATTATCGAGATCGGTCTTGGCCTAGCCGTCTTGGGACTCCCGAAAGAGCGGCGGCGCATCGGCGCAGTGGTTGCGGCTTACTTTGTCGCTATTTTCCCGGGGAACATATCGCAACTGCTCCATCACGTCGATGCCTTCGGCCTCGACACTGACCGTAAGCGTCTCGTGCGCCTGTTCTTTCAGCCGGTGTTCGTTTTCTGGTCGCTGTTCGCCGGAGAGATCCTCTGATCCCTTCATAGCGGGCGGTGGTCACGTCGAGGGGCCAGCCGCTTCCTGATTTTGCGGACTCTCGTCACAAAATTGCCGCAATTCGCTTTTCGCGGCCGGTGGAAGCGCCCGGTGAGCCGGCTGGAACGAGACTGTGCGTGAAATTGCACAATTTTCGTGCAATTTCACGCACAGTCTTTTTCGGGGACTTGAAATGCCGCATTCCGGCTGGCGTTTAGCCTGTAGCTGAGCTGAAATAGAAATAGCAATGGCTGGGTCCGTCCAGACCTATGGAGCGAAGCTTGACGAATCCTCGGGCGTGGAGCAATCCCTACGTGCAGTTAAGACGCATCTCGGCCGAGTCGTGACCCGAGTGCGCAGCGACGACAAGGCCGTCACGGAGGAGCGCGATGCTTCCGTCGAGTCCTCGAGTTGCGAAGAGTCCGAGCGTGCAATGCCGCACGTTCCGTTTACAACGGCAGGGGCCCGGCACCGCCGCCGTCGACGTCGCGGGCTCCTCGGAGCTACCGCTGGCGTCGCAATAGCGACGCTGGTAGCTGCATCGGCATGGCTGATACCTGCGCCGCGCTCCTCGACCGTGACGATGATCAGCCCGCCGACCAGCCTGACTTCCCCGAGGGTGCCATCCGCGCCGGCGTTGTTGGGGGTGGCGAGTCCGGCGCCGGCAAAGTCACCTGTCACCGCGGTTCCGGGCGACTTCGGGGTACTGGTCAGCTTCACGCCTGAATCCGCTACGACATGGTGGGCTGTCGTCGAGAGCAATCTCACCTCGCAGGCGTACGTTGTTCGTACCACCAACGCTGGCCAGACCTGGCGCGATGTGTTTACACCGCCCGGACAAGGCGTGCCCGCCAGTTCCTTTTTGAGCACCGACACGGCCTGGATCGCGATCGTGGGACCGGGCACCACTAACCCGCCGCTTTATCACACGACCGACGGCGGACAAACATGGCGGCGGTTAGGTGCAGACCCGGGTGCCTGCCAACCCCAGTTCGTCGACCCGGTTCACGGCTGGTGCGTCAACATCGGTGCCGCCGCAGGTTCGGAGACTGTAGAGCTGTACCGCACGGCGAGCGGCGGCCAAAGCTGGACGCTGGTCTCGCGCACCGGGTTCGGGGCCGGAGCGCAGTCAACGCCCGGAGCGCTCCCGTTCGGCTGCGACAAGACCATCAGCTTCACTTCAGCCCAAGTAGGCTACGCCGCCTTGTATTGCAACGGGGGAACGCCTTACCTCTACAGGAGCACTGACGCTGGAAGCCGCTGGCAGCCTCTCGGTCGGGTCCCTCCCCTAAAGGGAGCACCAACGGGAGAAGGTGAAGGCTTCGATCCTCCCGTCGTTAGTGGAGGGAACCTAGCCATGGTTGTCCACCTCGGACCAGACATCGCAGTCGCGACTAGTGCCAATGGCGGCGCGACCTGGAAGTCCCAGCTTCTTCCCCAGCCGCTTGACCACTGGAGTGTTGACCTGGTCGATCCGACGCACTGGCGCATGACAAACGGCACCGAGCTCATGGCGACAAACGATGCCGGAGCTAACTGGCGCACCTGGACACCGACAGTCCCCATGAAGAGTTCGGGCACCTACGGGTCGGTCGACAAGCTCGACTTCCTCACCCCACAAGAAGGATGGGCTGTTCCCAGCCCCGATGGTGGGCCTTTCTGGTCAACCAACAACGGAGGGTCCACCTGGGTGCCCGTTCACATCTCCGCAGGCCCCTACCGGCTGCCACGCTGAAACGCGCGAAGGATCCAGGTAGGGTAAGGCGGCGCCCGGCGGCTCGAACACAGGCAGCGCCCTCCCGTCGTCGAGCGGCTGCCACGTGAGTTGAACGGGCTGGCCGCATTGCCAGCGATCCGAGCCGACGAGGTGAGTCAATAGGATCGGACCCTCCTCCAGGCGCACCCGGGCTACCACGTAGCCAGGCGGAGGACCCCCGGGTGGGGGTCTGCTGACCTGGGTCCATGCGTCGACGGTCGCGTTGCCGGACACCTCTTGCCATTCGGGGCTTTTGCTGCACTGCGTGCAGAGCAATCGCGGCGGGTGCTGCCAGCGCCTACACGCCGGGCAATGCTGGACGATCAGGCGGCGCTGCTTGGTGGCTTCCCACCAGGCTGCGGTGACAGCGTCCGCCGTCGGCTCGGAGGAGGCGGTCATCGCGTCGCACCGAGCACGACCGTGGCGTGGCTGGAGAATATGGCGCCGGTACCATGCACGAGGGCGACCTCGGCGCCGGGTACTTGTCGGTTGCCGGCGTCTCCTCGAAGCTGGCGGACCGCTTCCACGAGCAGCAAAACGCCCAGCTGACCGGGGTGGCAGTAGGAGAGGCCGCCCCCTGACGTGTTGAGCGGCGTCCGACCGCCCGGGCCAGCGTCGCCACTTTCGAGCAGGCCGAAAGCCTCGCCGGGTGGGCAGAACCCGATCGACTCGAGCGTCAGAGCTAACGTGATGGTAAACGAGTCGTAGATCTCGGCCACATCCACGTCCGCCAGGTCTACGCCGGCAGCTGCGAGCGCCCTCGCGGCTGATACGTCGGACCCGGGCTGCAGCAAGTCGTCGTGGGCGGTCATTGAGTTGTTGGTGGTGTGCTCCCCGCTTCCTAGGACAAAGACTGGGCGGCGCGCCAGGTCGTTGGCCCGTTCGGCGGAAGTCACTACAATCGCTCCACCCCCGTCTGTCACCAGGCAGCAGTCAAGCTGACGGAGCGGGCTGCTCAGCGCCTGCGAGCTCAGCACGTCGTCGACGCTTAGCGGTCCGTCGCCGTATCGCCAGGCAGCCGGGTTGAGCAATGCCCATTGGCGGGCCACGACCGCCGCCTGGGCCATCGCCGCTCGCCCGTTGGGGTAGCGCTCCACGTAGCGCTGCGCTGCCATGGCGTAGTAGCTGATGGGGTACAAGGGCCAATAGGGAGCCTCGAACTGTGTCTCAAGCGCTTCCGGTTCGTGAAGAACCCCGAGGCGGCGAGAGCGGGCCGAGCGCTGGTTCGAGGCAAACGACACGACGACTGTACGGCAACGACCGGCGGCTATGGCGTCAGCTGCGCGCGCCACGTACATGATCGCCGCGGAGCCGCCGGCAAACGTCGAGTCTGTCCACGCCGGAGTGATCCCAAGGTAGTCGGCGACCGCAATGGCAGAGAACCGGGAGACGCCGTTCGTCGCAATCCCGTCCACGTCGGCCAAAGCCAGGCCCGCGTCGTCAAGCGCCCGGGTTATCGCCTGAGCCTGCAAGGCCAGCACCGGCAAGCCTGTGTGGCCGAGGTCGCACTCAGCAGCGCCGGCGATTGCTGCGCCGGCGGCCATCACCGGCGTACCAGTGTCGCTGACGCCCCGGTCAGGGCCGGATAGCGGTCTTCGCCGTCGACGCCGACGACAAGCGCCGTCAACTCGTAGCCCAGTTCCGCTTCGTCTCGTCTGGTGTTGCGGACAGCACAACGCACGACGTCGCCCGGGTGCACGGTATGAGCGAAGCGAAACTCCATCTCCGCCAAGCGCCACTCAGGACCTGCCGCTTCCTGCGACAGGGCTGCCAACCAAGCGCCGAGCTGCTGGCCGTCGAGGACCGGGCCGGGGAAACCGGCCTCTCGCGCCCAGTCTGAGTCGTAGTGCATTCGATGCCAGTCCCAGGTCGCACCAGAGTAAGCGACCATGTCGACGAGAGTCACGTCACGGTCCCTGCTCAAAAACTCGGCGGGTTCCGTCATTTCGATACCGCCACGAACAGGAGAGTCTCTTCATTTTCCGCGATAATTCCGCCTTGCTCGTCACTGTAACGGCAGGTGCTCGTCACGACGACCATCGGATGCCCCGCAGAGGTGGTGCGCTCCTCTACCGCATCCAGGCGCCACTTGGACGTGATCACATCGTCGGGCCGCACGTCACGATGCCATCTGTAGCGGTGGCCTCCCCGCAGCAGCCGCGTCCCGGGAATCTCGATGGGCCACGAGTGCCCCGCGTACCCGTCGGCGTTTGGACGCTCGTCTGTGATCTGAGTAGTCTCGAAGATCAACGTGGGAGGGACGATAGAGTCGCCCTCGCGACGGTAGAGAGGGTTGTTGTCGCCGATCGCCTGTGCGAAGTAACGCGCTGATGCAGCGCTCACTGCGTCGGGCGCTCGATACGTGACTTCGTGCCCGACCATCGCCCGAAGACCTTCCAGATCCAATGCGCTCAAGGAAGCGGGGCGCCGAGGCGTGCGGTGGGGATGACTTCCAGCAGGAACTCTCGGCGTAAAAGGGCGGCCGCCACGGCGCCGGTGGACGCGGGCCACGGGGCTCGCAGGACTTTCCTGCGTACAGCGCTCACCTCCCGGTAAGCGTCGAGGCCGCCGGGAGTTACGTATTCAGTGGTTCGCACCAGGTCAGCCACAGACCCGCCAGCAAAGCTCAGCAGGTGCGCGATGCTCTCGTAGATCACTTCAGCCTGGGCGGCTACGTCACCAGAGTGCAGCGCGTCTTGCGTCTCGAGGTCCAAAGCAGCGAAACCCGACATGTACAAGTCCCGACCGGAGCGAACCGACGCACTGTAGGTAAGAGTCTCGTATCGAGCCCAACCCCCGTTGACCGCCTCCGAAGGTTGGCGGGTGGCCGTAACGTCGAGTGCGATCAGAGCATCGGGGACAGCCAGGCGCTCGACGAGTATCCCGGCGCTCGCCGGGTACACCGGCCCGAGCAGTTCCCTCCGGGCGGACCCCGCAGTTGGGTAGGCGCGCCTGGTCGACGGCGTCGAGTAGTCGACTGTGCGTACCACGTCGGACAAGCCGAGGCCGAGCGGCTGGAGAAGGGCGGCGGCTCGCTCCAGACACGCCCGGTATTGGGCGGCGAAATCGCCGGGTGCTATCACTTCGCCGGTACTGTCAATGGGATAGACCATTGGCAGTCGAACCGGTGTCTCGTCCACGCCGACGTCGTTTGGACTGATGCCGTTTGCTTCAGTACCCGCCGACGCGTCGACCTCTATCTCGATCAGCGCGTCGGGTCGCAGCAGGTGGTCCACGACCACAGTCGTGACGGCCAGCCCGCCGAGGCCCATCCGGCGGCGGTAGTCGACTAGCTCATGATAGGTGTTGAGACCTGCTGCGGTGACGTTGTCGACCACGTGGGTTACGTCCTGCCAGCTCAGGCCGGCCGCGTCGAGAAGCACCGAAGCTTTCTCGTGGGCGACCGCCGCCTGATCCGCCATGCCGCCGCGCACCACTATGTGGCCGGTGTCAGTGTCATAGCTCGACGCGGAGTGCCCCGACAGCCAAACCTTGTCACTGTCGGTCAGGCCTAGGGAGAAGCTGTAGCCGTCGTATTGGAACCACGGCCATTTGGTCGGCTCCAAAGCTGTTATTGGCACTATCCGGCCTTTCCGGCTGCACGGGAGTCCATCCCGGCGACCACGTCGAGCGCCGCCGTCTGCGCAGCGCGGATCTCCTCGTCACTGAGCCCGTGGGTGGGCGGGCTCACCTTGACGGTGTCAACGACCCGACCGAAATCGGCCAGACGTCGGCGCACCATCTCGGCCGACCCGCACACCGTCAGAGCATCGACCATGGCTGGGGGCACCATGGCCGACAGGTCAGCTAACGGCCTGCCGCTTCGAAATCCGGCACCGATAGCCTCGGCCTCAGCGCTGAAGCCGTGAAAATCGAAAAACTCGCGATAGGTCCGGACCGTCGCGTAAAAGGCGACCGTCCCGGACGCTCGTTGACGGGCAACTGCAACGTCTGGATCGACCGATACGCACGCCGAGGCGACGACGTCGAAGTCAGCGCGCGATCTCCCGGCGAAATCGAGACCATTTGACAGCGCGGGGAGCGCGCGAGTCGATATCCATGATGGTGACGTCAGCTCGTGAGAGATCCACCCGTCCGCGATCTCCCCTGCCAAGGCAAGGCTGCGCGGCCCGACGCCCGCGAGATAGATCGGTATGGTCCGCCTCGGTGCTTCGACCGGGCGACGGAACCCGCGCATCTGCAGGCGCAGCTCGTCTCCCGTGTACCGCATGTCGTGACCGTCGGACGCTTCGCTGACGACGAGGCGAACGATGGAGACGACGTCGCGCATTCGATGCAGGGGCCGTTGCCACACGACTCCGTGCCAGTCCTCGTTGAGCCGTTGGACTCCTGTGCCGAGGCCCAGTCTGAACCGGCCGCCCGTCAACTCGTCTAGGTCCAGGGATTCGAGGGCAATGGTGAGAGGGCTACGCGTGAAGGCGAGCGCTATTGCGGTTCCTATTCCGGCCGGCGCAGCGGCTTCTGCTACCG
>JAKBBS010000139.1 GCA_021808425.1 Actinomycetes bacterium | reverse complement strand
GTCGGTGAGAAGGGGGCGAATGAAGCCCTCATCCAAGGCGTGCTGGATCGACACGGCAGGGTGGATGTCGTGATTGCAAACGCAGGGATTACCAACCCCATGCCTGCAGCAAGAGAAGAGATATCCGACTACCGCAAGGTGATGGAGATCGATCTGGTGGCACCTTTTGCACTTGCGAGAGCCGCTCACACGGCGATGCGCTCCCAGAAAGCGGGGTCGATCGTGATGGTGGCCTCGGTCGCGGGTTTGCGGAGTATGTCACTACTGCCGCAGGCAAGCTACGTCGCCGCCAAATCGGGCCTGATCGGGCTGACACGTGAGCTTGCGTTGCAATGGGCGCGTCACGGGATCCGTGTGAACGCGCTTTGCCCGGGAATGTTCCCGAGCGAGATGACGAGCGACGTCACCGGTCATAACGCTCTCAAGGAGAGGTTCGAGGCGGCAATTCCCTTACGGCGGCTAGGCAGGAGCGGGGAACTCGATGGTGCTATCGCCTTTCTGGCTTCTGACGCCAGTAGTTACATGACCGGCCAGACACTCGTCATCGATGGTGGCGTCTCATGTTGAGATACCGGCTCAGCGCAGCGCCAGGCACAGTGAAAGGAGCTCCATGCCTTCAAAGATGAGCGACAGCGAACGCGACGCGTTTGTATCGCGACCACACCTCGGATATCTCGGGATTACTCGGGTCGACAAGGGGCCGCTGCTGGCGCCGATCTGGTATTCGTACGACCCCGCGACGGGCATCAGTATCAACATCGGCGCGACGTCTGCGAAGGCTCGGCGACTGCAGGCGGAGGGGAGGGCCAGCATGCTCGTCGTGGAGGTGGCGAATGGGATGTACTGCTCTGCGCTGGCAGAGGGCCCGGTCACGATACGGCCACTAGGCGACGACACGGAAGCCGCCCTCCTTGCGATGTCCACGAGGTATCTCGGCGCGGCAGGAGGAAAGCGTTACACCGATGACTTCATGCGCAAGCTCTCCGTTAATGACTTCCCCGACGGTCATGGAGACTGGGAGGTCGTCGTAACCATAATGCCCGAGAGCTGGCGGACCGAGATCCTGCCCTAGGTCGACTTTCACCTGCGAGAGAGCCCTACCATCGCCGAGGTCATAACGTTTCCAGACTATTGTTGACCTGATGCTCGTCTGTCTATCCTCCGTTGTAGTTGAGAGGCCGGCGCGCCGTGCGAACCGATCGGCGCCGTACATATGCCTCTGATGTTTCTGAACGGCACTGCCATGTCAGGCCAAAAGGACCACGGCGCCCATGCCGGCTCCCGATTTCTGGGCCCGGCGCGGACAGCCGCTCGATACCGGTTCTTCGCCGTGCGCGACGAGTTTCCCGGCCTCTTCGAGGTACCTAAGGGCGGACGCCCGATCGACGGCGAGATCTACGATATTCCCGACGAAGTGCTTCATGAGAAGCTGCTTCCGTCCGAGCCGGCGGAGTTGGAGTTAGGTACCATCGAGCTTGCAGACGGCGAGTCGGTCCACGCGATGTTGTTATGCCCCGATCGACTCGATCCTAAGGACCAGATCGTCGACATCTCCGAGCTCGGAGGATTCCGCAGCTACCAGCGTCATTTGGCAGCGAATCGTCGGCTATCGGAAGTACTGCGACTCCCGATCCCTTGATCGCCCGAAGGCGCCCTCGGATCGACGGTGATAGACTACTAGGCCGCCTTGGCGTCCTGGCGGGCATCGGTGCAGATGCGCAAGGCTCGCTGACAAGGGTCGCATGGTCACCCCCCGATCGCGAGGCCGTTGCCGTTGTCGGCTCATGGGCCGCCGAAGCCGGAGCGAAAGTCCGAACTGATCCAGTCGGCTCTCTCATAGCAGAATTCGCTGGACATGCAACCGGCCTCCTGCCACTTGCTATGGGCAGTCACCTTGACACGGTGATCAGCGCCGGTCGCCTGGACGGCGCCTTCGGGGTCGTCGCCGGCGTCGAAATCCTCGACGCGCTTAGCGCTTCAGGTCTTATGCTTCGCCATCCGCTACGCCTCGCTGCCTTCGTCAACGAGGAAGGCGTGGTCGCGCCTCCTTTCACTGGCAGCCGAGCCGCGGCCGGCCATGACCTGAGCGGCGAGCTGGACGTGATCGGCGCGGATGGCGTTAGCCTGAGCCGGCGCATGAGCAATGCCGGCAGCAAGCCTGACCATGCCGGCGAAGCAGCGTGGGGCGCAGTCGCCGGCTATCTCGAGATCCACATCGAGCAAGGTCCGGTGCTTCACGCGAACAACTGCCCTGTTGGGGTGGTGACTGCTGTCACTGGGCAGATCCGCCTCCAAGTCGATTGGAGAGGCCGCGCGAATCACGCCGGGACCACACCGATGGATATGAGGCAGGACGCTCTGGTGGCAGCGTCGCAAGGGGTATTGGCCGTGGCGCAGTTGGCGGCGGGAGGCGCCGTAACCGTCGCCACGGTTGGGCGGCTCGATGTCGAGCCGAACGTGGCGAACGTCATACCGGGTTCGGTCCGCTTCAGCGTTGACCTGCGAAGCACCGACGATGTCGAGGCCGCCGCAGCGGTGACAGTCCTACGCAGGACCTTCGATGACATCGCCCGGCACACCACCACGACCGTTGCCATGTCGGTGACTTCGTCGTCACCGGCGGTGCCGACGGATATCAGGTGGCGGCGAATCCTGCACGAGTCCTGCATACGAGCAGGAACGGTTGCGCTGGATCTGGCGAGCGGAGCCGGCCACGACGCGCAGCACATCGCCGAGCTCGGGCCTATCGGGATGCTGTTCGTGCCGAGTATCGACGGGGTTAGTCACCATCCCGACGAGAACACGGCGGGGCCTGACCTGGTTCGCGGCGTCGAAATCGCACTCGACGCGTTGCTCGCAGCCGACGAGGACTTCGATGGCTGAAGCTCGCGACTTTATCGGTTACGGCGGTCGCCCGCCCGATCCGAAGTGGCCTCACGGAGCGTCGATTGCTGTTCAGTTCGTCCTCAACTACGAAGAGGGTGGGGAGCGTTGCGTACTCGACGGCGATCCCGTGTCCGAGACGTTTCTCTCGGAGATCCTTGGCGCCGAGGCGTTCGCCGACCGGCATATGAGCATGGAGTCGCTATACGAGTACGGCAGCAGGGCAGGGTGCTGGCGCGTCCTGCGCCTCTTCGATCGTTACAGCCTGCCGCTGTCGGTCTTCGCAGTGGCCCAAGCACTCGAGCGCAATCCGGCCTTCACGAAAGCGGTCTTGGACGCTGGTCACGAAATCGTCGGGCACGGCTTGCGGTGGCTCAGCTACCAGAAGATAGACGAAGCCACAGAGTCGGCACATCTCAGATCCGCCGTGGAGGTGCTGACCCGCCTGACAGGGTCGGCTCCGCTCGGATGGTATACCGGGCGGGATTCACCAGCCACTCGACGCTTGGTGGTCGAGCACGGCGGGTTCCTCTATGACAGCGATTCATACGCCGACGATCTACCGTACTGGACCACTGTCCATGACCGACCTCACCTGGTGGTCCCCTACGCTCTCGACACAAACGACATGCGCCTAGCGGCCGGCGGCGGATTCTCGAGCGGCGTGGACTTTGAGAACCACCTGCGTGACTCCTTCGACGTGCTTTGGCGCGAGGGAGAGGGCGGAAGCCCGAAGATGCTTTCTGTCGGCTTGCACGCCCGCCTCATCGGACGCCCAGGCCGATTGGCAGCCCTCGAGCGCTTCGTCGATCATGTCCTGTCCCACAACCGAGTTTGGATCTGTAGGCGAGTGGACATCGCCCGCCACTGGGCCGGTCAATTCCCCCCAGTACACCTCCCTTCGAACGCCTGATTCCTAATCGTGTCTGACCCTGCGAAGGAACTGAGCGGTGCGCTCCTGCTCGGGTGAGTTGATCATCTTGTCAGGACTTCCCGACTCCACGACGACGCCACCTTCGAGGAAGCAAACCTTGTCGGCTACGTCCATCACGAAACGAATCTCGTGGCTGACGATGAGCATGGTCATACCGGTCGACGACAGCTTCGATATGACGCCGAGGACCTCGTCGACCAGCTCCGGGTCCAATGCGCTGGTCGGCTCGTCGAAAAGCATAACCTTCGGCTTCATTGCTATCGCCCTGGCTATCGCCACTCTTTGTTGCTGACCACCCGACAACGAGTTGGGCCAGGAATCCTTCTTCGCCTCGAGGCCGACAAGTGCGAGAGCCTCCTGGGCTTGTGTCCGCGCCGCGTTTCCGGGCAGGCCCTTGACCGTACGCAGTCCGATGGCCACGTTCTCAAGGACGCTCAGATGCGGAAAGAGGTTGAATTGCTGGAACACCATCCCGAACTGCCTCCGCTGCGCCATGACCTCATGAGGACGGAGCCATTCCAACCCTCTCTTTGTCTCTCGGACGCCGATCCGTTCACCGTCGAGCAGTATCACGCCGTCGTCGAAGCGTTCGAGTTGGTTGAGGCAGCGAAGCAGCGAACTTTTCCCGCCTCCCGACGGGCCGACGATGCAAACCGTCTCTGAGCTGTCCACGTCGAGCGAAAGCCCTCGTAGCACCCTCGTCTCGCTGTAGGACAGGTAGAGATCCTTTATTTCCAGGAGCACCGTTTAGACCTCAGCTGGAATTGCCAGAGATGGAGTGGCTGCTTGAGTTGCAGGTTGTGCAAGCAGGCGCCGGTCGTTGCTGAAGTGCCGTTCGATAGCGCGCTGTGCGAGCGAGGCCACCGAGACCAGGAGTAAGTACCACACGGTTACCACCATGAGGAGACCCACTACCTGAAAATTCTGAGAGTAGATGTACTGCGCTCGTGTAAGGAGATCCCCTCCGCCGATCACCGAGACAAGGGCCGTAGCTTTGAGTAACCCGACGAACTGATTACCCATCGCCGGGATTGTCACCCTCAGTACTTGGGGACGGATAACGTAGCGGCTGGCCTGTCGATTAGACATCCCGATTGCGAGAGCAGCCATCTTCTGACCAGCCGGAACGGACAGAATCCCACCTCTGATGATCTCAGCCATGAAGGCTCCCTCGTGCAGGGCCAGGCCCAAGAGCGCGGCTACGAAGCCGCTTATCACCGAGTTAGTCGGGACACTCCACAGCGAGCCGAGACCGGGAAGGCTGATCCCGATGCTCGGGAACAGCAATGCTATGTTGAACCAGAATATCAACTGAACCAGCAGCGGGACGCTTCTGAAAATCCACGTGTACAGATCGCCTAGCGTCGCTACGACAGGACTTCGGCTGACTCGGGCGGCCGCTACCCCGGCACCTATCACCACGGCGACAACTTGGCATATCAAGGCCAGCTCAAGGGTCGTTTCGACCCCTTGGAGAAGCGGTTTACTGAAAAAATAGTTTGGGAATGCAGACCATCCGATGTGACGGTCACCGGCTAGTCGAATGGTGGCCAAGGCGACCAGGACTATGACGACTCCGCCAAGCACATATTGCATCGGCTGAGGAGGCTCACGGATAGTACCGACCGGCGCTCCCAGCTTCAAACCCGAAGGGCCTAGGGGCACGCCCCTCCGGCGTACTACGCGCCTCCGGCGGGCTACGTCGAGTAGACTGGACATCAAGTCTTCCTGACAAGATGGCGTACAGCGTCGGCGACCACTGCTCGCTTATCCCGTGAATCCGTGGGTCTGCCAGTTGACGATTATCTGTGTCGCTCCGTCCTGTTGTAGCGAGATCCCGTACCGGCTCAAGATCGTCTTGTATTGGCCATCGTCTACTAAGTGCTGGAGCGCGATCTGGGTAGCGTTGATCAGCTGGGTATTGCTCGGAAGGATAGCCTCGCCCGTTACGAAGTTTGCGCTGTAGCCAGTTGTGACAGGCACAGCGGTCAGCGCATCGTGAGACTGCTGCTGCTCGTAGGGCGCCCCTGGGAAAGTCTCCATCTGTGCTACCACCTGGCCGGACTCGAGCGCGGTCAGAGTTGTTCCGGCGTCCGGGAATTCCTTTTGGATTATGGCAGGCTTTCCGAGCGACTTGCATGTAGCGCTCTCGTCGTTTACGACAGTGACCGAGACGCTCCCGATAACGTCACCAACCGCTTGCCCGCAGAGGTCGTTGAATGTGGTGAACTTTGCCTTGTCCGCTGTCTTGATCACGAAGCCATTGTGAGCTACGAGATCGTCGACAAGTGAAACTATCTTCTCCCGAACAGGCGTATCCTCTAAGCCCGACATTGCGATCTGGTCACGTCCCGATTGAACGGCAGGTATGAGCCCGGCGAACGCCATGTTGTTGAAGACGACTTTCAGCCCCATCTCCTGGGCGATAGCTCGGGCGAAGTCCGCTTCGTATCCCACGATGGTAGTCGTCCCCGGCTGCACAAAGGCATAAGGAGGAAAAGTTCCGTCGGTTGCCACATCGAGCACCCCACTCGCCTTCAGGCTCGCAGGAAGCGCTGCGCGTGCGGGCGCGTAGACGCCAGAGGCGGCCGTTGAGGTGCTCGGCGCGGAGGTAGCCGACGAAGCCGTCGAAGGAGTCGCCGTGGTCGCAGTCGCAGTGGAGGTACTGGACGAACCACAAGCCGCTACTCCGAGCGAGAACGCACCTAGTAACGCAAACGTGGTGGTAGTCCTACGTCGCCCGCGTCGCCTTCTGACGGGGCTGAATATTGGGCTCATGTCGTTGTCCTCGTGGTGTAGTCGGGTGGGTCGTCCAAAGCGGACCATCGACACCATGTATACGTGAATAGTATGTCCGGCTGATTAAGGGAACATCTCTTCTGTGTTACAGGCGCTGGCAACCGGTAGAATATTGAACGCAAGCGACCTAGCTGCCGACGGCGTGTATACGTAACTGAACACTCGACGACTTGTCTCGTCACCTCCGGAGGAAGTCCTTAAGCCCTAGACCACGTTATAGTTTGGCTGCCCGCTCGCTTCACGAGAGGTGTGGTCAGCCGTCCATGGGAGTACCAAGTGATACCACGCGATGAATCTCGAACCACCGCTCCTGTCTCACACGGCGAGGCTGTGTACCGACGCCTCAAGACCGAGCTGGTCCACCAGGACATCCCCCCAGGCGCACGAATACTCGAGATAGATATTGCTGAGCGCATGGACGTCTCGCGTACTCCTGTCCGCGAGGCGCTTCGCCGGCTCGAGAGTGACGGTTTCGTGCAGCGCATCGGCAAAAGCCGACTGGTGGCGACGCCTGCCGGCCCTGACGATCTCGGTGACATAGGCCTGCTTCGCGTCGAACTCGACGGCCTCGCGGCAAGACTCATGGCCCGTCGCGCGACCCTGCGCGACTGGGCCGACCTGGAAAACCTTGCAGCTCGCATCGGCGAGTCTGACGACAACGTGAGCGAAGCCCACATCCAGTTCCACCGTGGAATCTATGCCGTAGGCTTCGGGCCCCGCATGTCGATCTTCGTCGACAACCACATCCTGCCGTTTCTCGACGTTGCGGTCAATCCAGGCAACGGGGAAACAAACGCCGTCGCAAGTTGCCACACCCACCGAAAGCTGCTCGCAGCCCTGTCGCGCGGCGACCCCGACCGGGCGGCCGCCGCCGCACGGAACCACGCTGTCGGTGGGCTCAAAGCCGCTCGGAGGCCCCGATCGTAGCGGTCACGTCGAGCTGAGCCGCCATTAGCGATTCGACATCCGACTCCGACCAGGCACGCGGTGCTCCTTGGTGATGAACTGATATCGTCGCTATCATTGCGTCTCCCAAAGTGACTGGTGCCAACATCTGGGCTCTCACGTCAAAATCCTCGACCAAAGATCGAGGAGGCGCCACCGGATCTGTCAAACAGTCCTCTTGGATCAGAAATCTCCGATGCTCCAGTAAATATAGATACGTCGGGGCTTCGGCTACACCTCGCAGCGAGGAGTCTCTCATCGACGAAACTCCGGGAGCACACACCTCGGCGATAAGCACTGGACCCGATTCTCGATTAGCCCATCGGAGGGTTGTCCTGCTTGCACCGGTCCTGTCGAGCAACAAAGCCAGGATCTCGTGCAACCTGGTCAAGTCGATCTCCTCTGCAACCCTGCCCACTACCGATGCGATCGAATTTTCCGACCTCACATTCACTCCTCATCTTCGTAGCTCTGCCATCGGCGCAGGCAACTGCGGCCGTCCCACTCTCGAAGTGTAGGCTACAGACCGCCCGCGTGGTCTCATCACCCAGTTCGACCTCGTGTCAGCCCGCCAAAAGCTCCTCGAGGAGGAACGCCACGCTGAGCAGATGCTCACGCTCCGCCGCTCAAGCCGATCTCGAGACACGATAAGCAGGGGCTGCACGCCTTAACGTTTGTCGCCCGAGGGTTGGGGGAAGAGTGAGATCGATGCGGTTTTCGCGACAGACAACAGGGGCCTCAGCGACAAGGAACCCCCTCGGTCCCGCTGCGGGCAGCCTCCCCGGTCGGGCATTGCACGACGTGCAAACCGGGCGCTTCGAACGAACCTTGGCCGGGTTAGCAGCAGCAGGAGCGATAGTCACCACCGGGGAGATTTACACCTCACATGACGGCGCCAGCTTCGGAAACAAGATGATGTGGTGGCCGATCGTGATCGTACCTACCCTGCTGCCGGCGGGCGTCGCCGCTGTGTTCAGTCGCCGCGCAGCCAAAACCGTGCTCCCAGCCGCCTCACTGCTCGTGATCGCCAACGGGATGCAAGGCACCTTCTTCCACTTCCGTGGCATCAGCCGTAAGCCTGGCGGTTGGAGAAACCTTCGATACAACTTAGAGATGGGACCCCCGGCGTTCGCACCGGCCCTTGCCAGCCTCGTCGGGGGAATGGGGCTGCTGGCGTCGCTTCTGCGGCGCGAAGGGGACTGAGTTGCCGTTCCGCCCACCGGACGCTCGTGCAATCACCCCAGGCGGCAAAGGACGATTCCCTGGCTTCGACGTCCTCGATGGCGTGGAGCACTGGGATGACGTGACCGCCGGTGTCGTTCTCGCCCGGCTCGACCCGCAGCCGGAGATCTCGTTCTTCACGGTGACCGAGCAGGCTACGGCCGACGCACTCTTCGACCAGCTGCTCGGCCAGGACGCTCCCCCGAA
>JAKBBS010000138.1 GCA_021808425.1 Actinomycetes bacterium | reverse complement strand
GATGGTCGTAGATCCCGCCCGCCGCCATGGCGTCGAGTGTCGTTGTGACTGCGGCCATCATGTCTGAACGGCCTGTAGCTACTGCTGCCTGCAGAAGCGCCTCGAGCATCGGGGGTTGCGGGAACTTTGGCGCTCTGGCGAAACCGCCCCAGTCGGGGTCGAATCGGGCCAACAGCGCTTCCCCGGTGCGCTCAAGAAGCGCCGGGTCGGATGCGGCGGCCGGGTCCCCTCCTGCCGCCCAACTCGCCGAAGGCAGCGAAGTCTGCGCTCGAACCGCTTCAGAGAGTTGTGTGGCCGCATCGTCTAGGTCGGCACGCCTGTTCGCCCAAAGCTCGCCGACCCTGTCGAGTAGAGCGAGAAACTGTGCTCGCGGGAAGTAGGTTCCCCCGTGAAACGGCCGCGCATCGGGCGTGAGGAAAACGGTCATCGGCCAGCCCCCAGAGCCGGTGATGGCCTGCACGGCGTCCATGTAGACGCTGTCGACGTCGGGGCGTTCCTCTCGGTCGACTTTGACGTTGACCATGAGGTCGTTCATCTTGGCGGCTACCTCGCCGTCCTCGAAGCACTCGTGGGCCATCACGTGGCACCAGTGGCAGGCCGAGTACCCGACGGAGAGCAGGATGGGCACGTCCCTGGCTCTCGCCGCTTCGAAGGCCTCCTCGCCCCACGGGTACCAGTCCACCGGGTTCTCGGCGTGCTGGAGTAGGTAGGGGCTTGTTTCTTGGGCCAGGCGGTTCATTTCCGGCCGCTGATCTTGCCACTGTCCGCCGCTGCAGACGTCTGTCTCGGGCCTACTTCGCTCATCTTCCCAGTCTGGCGCGTCATGACCCAGGAGGCGTCCCTCCCTTGAAGACCGTGTTCCAAGTAGCTGGGTGACAACAATCACAACTACACAGTTGTAAAGATGTGTAGTGTGGCGGACATGAGTTTGCCGAAACCGCTTCCGGACGCCCTCGTCGAGTTGATCGCCCACCGCTTCAGGGTGCTGAGCGAGCCGACTCGGATCCATGTCCTCGACGCGCTGCGCGATGGCCCCGCAACGGGCGCCGATCTTCAAAACGTCACCGGGGCCTCCCAGCAGAACCTGTCCAAACACATGGGGATACTGCTCGAGGAAGGCCTGGTCAGACGCGTGAAAGAAGGAAACAAGGCCTACTACTCGATCGCCGATCCAGATCTGTTCGAACTGTGCGAGATGGTGTGCGGAAGCCTCCGACGCCGGGTCGCCGAACTGGATGCTCTCCTACCCACCGACATCACAGACGGCGCTGATTTGACACAGATAGTCGATCACCGATGAGCGTCGCCGAAGTTTCTACCCGCCCGTCGACAAACCGATCGGTATCCGGCGAACCGGGATTGATGTACCGCCTGGGCACGTGGACCGCCACGCATCTTCGGATCGTCGTAACCGCGTGGGCCGTGGTAATCGTCGCATTCGGATTTTTCGCTCCCAGCGTACAGTCCGCTCTGGCGGGGGCGGGCTGGCAGGATTCGACGTCGCAGTCTGTCGCAGCCCGCAACGTGATCCAGCGGGACTTCCACGGCCTCGGTGCAAGCGCCCTGCAAGTCGTCGTCGTTGACCGCGCCGGCCAGATCAGTTCCGACCCGGCCGCCCGAGCTGTCATAGCCAAGGTCACAAACCTTTTGCGGGCCGAATCAACAGTCTCCACGGTGGTCGAACCGCAGCCGGGGGTGTCAATTTCGCCCGACGGACGGACCGGGATTATCACCGCCGGCGCTGCGGCAGGACCGAACGCCATGGTTAAAGCAGCCCAGCAGCTGGCCGGGCCCATAGGCCGTGCCGGCAGCGGCACCGTGAGCGCCACTCTCACCGGTGACAGCGCTTTGTGGGCCAACTTCAACTCGGTAAACCATTCGGCGATGATGCGCTCGGAGATGCTGTCATGGCCGGTCACCATCGCGATCCTGGCTGTCGCCTTCGGCAGCCTGGTCGCGGCCGGCCTACCTCTCATGCTGACAATGGCCGGACTGCTCGTCGCTGCCGGTGCCCTCGTGCTGGCCGACAAGATCGCCCCAGTATCCATATGGGCGCTGAACTTCGCGCTCATGTTCGCGCTGGCCCTCGGCATCGACTACGCGCTTTTCTTGGTCGTGCGTTTCCGGGGCGCCATGCACCGCCGAAACGCTATCCCTGGCGATCGGGCTGCCGCGACCGCGTCGGTCGCCGAAACCATGGCCACTGCCGGCAAGGCGGTCGCCTTCTCCGCCCTGACCGTTCTCGCATCCCTTGCAGCTATCCTCCTCGTGCCCAGTCCCGCCTTCCGGTCCATGGCACTCGGGATCATGATCGCCGTGATCTCGGTGCTGGCCGCGACCCTTACTCTGCTCCCCGCCGTGTTGGGCAAGCTTGGCACTCGCATCGACTCCGGCCGTGTCCGCGTCGGCCGCGTCCTCGTCGGCCGGGGCCGCTCGGCCGACCAACCTCACGGATACAAACTTGAGCAGAGGCTCCACGCCTGGGCGCGGACCATATGGCGGCACCCCCTACCAGCTGGGCTGGCTGCGCTGGTCGTCCTCGGCCTCGCCGCCGCCCCCGTAATCGGGCTGCGCACCTCGATGCCGTCGATCACCATCATCCCAGCCTCCGCAAACGCCCGGATCGGCTACAACCAGGTCACCCACGCTTTCGGGCCCGGCGCCCCCGGCACCCTTCAGGTCGTCGTGCCGGCCTCGAGCCAAAACACTGCCCTTGCCGTCTTGTCGCGCACTCCTGGCGTGGCAGCAACGGTGCCCGGGCCGACGTCGGGTGGCTGGACGCTCGACCAAGTCGTGCCTACCACAGCGCCGTCCACGCAGGCAACCGGGTCCACCATCAACCTCATCCGGCGCACCCTGCCCTCAGGCAGCCTCGTGGGAGGCGCAGCAGCTGAGAACCTCGACTTGCAAAACGCGTTGGCGAGCCGCACCCCTCTCGTGTTCGGCGTGCTCGCCGTCATCGGGTTCCTGCTGCTTCTCGTGGCGCTCGGAGCCCCGCTCGTTGCCCTGACCGGCGTGGTGGTTACCGGCCTCTCGGTCGCCGGGGCGTTCGGGATCGCCCGGCTCATCTTCCAGGACGGCTATCTGTCCGGCTTGCTCAACTTCACGCCGCAAGGCTTCGTCGACGCGTGGGGGCCGCTGTTCTTCGGGGCTATGGTCTTCGGTGTAGCGATGGACTACACCCTCTTCTTGCTGTCCGCCGCAAAGGAGCGCTACGAAACCCACCCCGACGCTGAACACGCCATGACCGGGTCGGTAGGCACCTCGGGCCGGGTCGTCATCTCGGCGGCGGCGGTGATGATCGCCGTGTTCTTGACTTTCGCCCTCTCAGGGCCGCTCGCCCCTAAAGAAATGGGCGTCATCCTCGCTGTAGCAGTCGCCCTCGACGCCCTCGTCGTTCGACTCGTGTTACTCCCAGTCCTGCTCCGCCTGGGGCGCCACCACATGTGGTATCGCCCCGCCTGGCTCGACCGGGTTCTGCCCCACGTCCGTTTCGCCCATTGATAACGCCCGGATCAGCCGACTACCAGCACCACCGCTGAGGCAAAGCGGTGCGGAGCGGAGCCAGTCCGGGTAGAGCCTGAGACACCAACCAAGGAGAACCCAATGAACTACACAAAGACGATCAAGCTGGACATCGGTTATGACGAGGCAGTCCCTATAGTGAAAGCAGCCCTGAAAGCGAGAGGGTTCGGCACCCTGAGCGAGATCGACGTGCGAGCTACCTTGGACGAAAAGATCGGCTACCAGATGGAGCCATACCTCATAATCGGCGCCTGCAATCCGGCCCTGGCGAGCCGGGCGATCGAAGCCGAGCGGGAGATAGGGGCCCTGCTGCCTTGCAACGTCGTCGTGCGCGGCGCCGGACCCGGTGTCATCGTCGACGCCATGGACCCCGCCATCATGGCCAGCGTCACAGCCAACCCGAAGCTGAAGCCGATCGCCGACGAGGCAAGCCGCCTCATCGACGAGGCACTGTCAGAACTCGCCCAGGAGACTCCGCGCGAGCCGCGGGCTAGGCAGTGAGGGGGACCGTCGGATCGAACGACGCCCAGCTGCGCGGTCTACATCCGCCACGCTGTTCGAGGCGGTCCGAAGGCTCTCTTCGTTAGAAGCTATAGCGGTGCCGGCGTTGTTCGGCTAGGCGCGCGGCATATGCGGCGGCCTCCGAGCGCCTGGACATCCCCAGCTTGGCTAGCAGGTGGGACACGTAGTTCTTGATCGTCTTCTCAGCTAGGAACATCACTTCGGCGATCTGACGATTTGTGAGTCCCTCGGAGATGAGATCGAGTATTCGCCGCTCCTGCGCGCTGAGGTCCCGAAGCTCGTCGGGCTCGTCGGGCGGGTTCCGGAGCCGATCAAGGACCCGGGCCGTAACTACGCTATCCAGGAGACTCTCACCGGCGGCAACTCGCCGGATGGCGGTGACCAGGTCGCCGCCGCGAATCTGCTTCAGCACGAAGCCCGAGGCGCCGGCCATGATCGATGCGAACAGGGCGTCATCGTCGGAAAAGCTTGTAAGCATGATGCACTTGACCTGAGGATTGTCCGAGCGGATGTCCCGGCAGACCTCTATCCCCGTGGCGCCCTCCCCGAGGCGCACGTCCAGCACGGCCACGTCAGGTTTGCTTCGAGGAATCTTCTCCAGTGCCTCCTTAGCAGTCGAGGCCTCGCCAACCACGACCATGGACTTGTCGGTCCACAGCAAGTCGCGAATGCCACGCCTCACCAACTCATGATCGTCGAGGAGAAAGACTCGCGTCTGAGCAGGGGTGTCTCTCCGCTGGACAGTGTCGGTCATCGCTTACTAGCTTCGCATGCGGGCGGCCCAGGCAGAATAGTCTTTTGCCATTATGGTGGCGTGACCGACATGGTGAACACTACCGAGGGGGTCGTCGTGGGTCCGCTGGAAGGACTCCACGATCCCGACCGCCTACGGGACCTCCTCGAAGCGGTCCTCGGAATAAGTTCAGATCTGTCGCTCCCACACGTGCTCCGGCGCATCGTGGAAGCTGCAGTCCGGGTCATCGGCGCCCGCTACGGGGCGCTCGGGGTTCTCTCCGACCAGCACAACGGTCTGGCCGAGTTCGTCCACGTAGGTTTGTCCGACGCCGAGGTCGAACTCATCGGTCCGCCACCGGAAGGGCGCGGCGTTCTCGGCCTTTTGATCGTCGAGCCTCAACCGCTCCGACTGGCTGATCTCGGCCAGCATCCCGATTTCTTCGGGTTTCCCGCCAACCACCCGCCTATGAAGTCCTTCCTCGGCGTGCCCATTCGGATACGCCAGCAGGTGTTCGGCAACCTCTACCTGACAGACAAGCGAATGGGGGGCGAGTTCTCTGCAGAGGACGAGCAACTCGCCGTTGCCCTTGCGAGTGCTGCCGGGATCGCCGTAGACAACGCCCGTCTGCACGCGCGGGTTCGTGATTTGACCCTCATCGAGGACCGGGAGCGTATCGCCGCCGACCTTCACGACACCGTGATACAGCGACTCTTCGCCACTGGTCTTGCTCTCCAGGGAACTATCCCTGCCATCGAATCGCCTGAGGCGGCCGGACGGGTGGAGACGGCGGTCGAGGATCTCGATGAAACCATCCGACAGATCCGCTCCGCAATCTTCGCCCTCCAGAGGCCGCGTGTTGGTGGACGGACACCGAGAGCTGAGATCGTGGCCCTTTCGAGAGAGGCAGCCGCTAGCCTGGGATTCGAGCCCCATCTCCACCTTGACGGTCCCATAGATTCGGTGCTGAGCGACGACGTCGTTGTTCATCTGCTCAGCACGTTTAGGGAAGCTTTGTCCAACGTGGTCCGCCACGCCGACGCCGGCCGTGTCGACGTCACGGTGGAGGTGACGGGTGGACAGGTTCGGATGGAGGTGAAAGACAACGGGGTCGGGCTGCCGCCGACCCTCCGTCCAGGCGGACGTGGGCTCATCAATATGGGTCACCGAGCCGAAACTCTCGGCGGATCCATGTCTGTCTCCCCAGCGGCCGACGGTCGGGGAACCGTGCTGAACTGGTGGGCGCCCCTGAAAGCAACCGCGTGACGTTGGTTTCCTCGGGCGATTTGCCTCCAGCCTCAAAAGCACGTCCTCAAAGGTGGACCATTTCCAGCCCGTTCGTGAAGTCGACTGTGTCAAACGCTGGTTAAGTGGAAAGGATCAGGCCGTCAGGAAATTCCTGGTCGGTTCGATCCCGAGACCCCGATTTAGCCGAATCCGACTGAAAGGCTTTGATGAAGCACCTTAGGTTTCGACGCTTGCGGCGAGGTCGAGGTTCCGGGTGGCGCCCGCAGCGGTGGCAACTGTGGTTGCTTGCAGTGAGCTCCACCGTTGACTTCCTCGCTTGGCTTTACCCGGGTTCGGCGGCCGGCGTTGGTGCAAATGCGGGGCAGATGACGCCGCCCGGCTCCCTCGCGATAGCAACCTCGGCGACGCCGGCTGGTGCGATTGTCCAGCGCGGGTCACTCGGCCTGATCGCCACGCTGGTGCTAATGATCGCACCGATCGTCGTGTTGTTCGGACTCTCCTTTTTCCTGTCCACGCGTCGTCACGTCGTCGACGTTACGCAGCTGTCCGCCTGCCCTGACGGCGAAGGATCCCTTTCCGATACAGCGCGTGTAGCGGTGGCGTCCGAACATGAGGGACCCTTAGCCGGCGAGCGGCTCGAAGGCTTCTTCAAGCCGGGCAACGGTGTCTTCGTCGAGTGACTCCAGCACTTCGATAGACGCCATGTTGTCCCGGACCTGCTCGACGCGGCTGGCTCCGGTGATCACCGTCGAGACGTTCGGGTTGTGCGCGCACCACGCGATTGCGACCTGCGCAGGCGTCGCCCCAAGCTTCGCCGCCACTTCGCACAACTCGTCCACGGCGTGGTGGGCCTGCGGATCCGTCAACCTCTTTCGTAGCCATTCGTAGCCCGGCAGGGCTCCACGTGAGTCGTCGGGGATGCCGTCGCGGTACTTGCCGGTGAGCAACCCCGAGGCGAGAGGGCTCCACGTGGTGAGCCCGAGCCCGATTTCGGGGTAGAGGCGGGCGTATTCACGTTCGACCTTGGCCCTGGTGACCAGGTTGTACTGGGGCTGTTCCATCACGGGCTTGTGAAGATGGTGGCGTTCCGCGATCTCCCAGGCGGCTCTGATCTCGTCCGCCGGCCACTCCGAGGTGCCCCAGTAAAGGGCCTGGCCGCGCTCAACCATGTCGTGCATAGCCCAGACGGTCTCTTCGAGAGGGGTGCCGGGATCGTTGCGGTGGCAGAACACCAGATCGACGAAATCGAGGCCGAAGCGCTCCAAGCTTCCTTCGATGGCCTGGCGGAGGTACTTCCGGTTGAGGGTGTTGCGCATGTTCGGTCCGGAATGAAGCCCCCAGAAGAGCTTCGTCGACACCACGTAGTCGTGGCGCTGCCATCCAAGCTCGCGTATCGCCTCGCCCATGATCCGCTCCGACTCGCCCCCGGAGTACGCCTCCGCATTGTCGAAGAAGTTCACTCCGGCGTCGCGGGCAGCCTGGAGACAGTCGGCCGCACCACGGCCGGCGAGCTGCGGGCCGAACGTAACCCACGAGCCGAACGACAACACGCTCACTTTCAGACCGGAGCGACCAAGATTTCGGTAGGGCATCTTCATGGTTTCAAGGTACCGGGCGCCCGAGTTGATCCGTCCCGGGCCGCCTAATTCGCTGCGCGGGGGTCAGCGAAGAGCTCGCTGCGGCGGATCTTGCCGATGGCGGTGCGAGGAATCGAGGTCGTCACCACCATCTGCTTCGGGGCGGCCCAGCGAGCGAGGCGCTCACCGACCAGGTCGCGCAGCTCGCCAAGCTGCGGTGGGCGTTGCTCATCGACGGGCACCACCCAGGCGACCACCCGCTCTCCCCATTCGGGATCGGGTAACCCTCTGACGGCAACGTCAGCCACTGCAGGGTGCGCGCGGAGGATGTCTTCGATCGGCGCCGGCCATATTTTTTCCCCTCCGGAGACGATCACGTCGCCGATGCGCCCGTCGACTTCGAGCCGTCCGTCCGCTGCGATCCGCCCGGCGTCTCCCGTCGCGAACCACCCGTCGTGGTCGAAAGGGAAAGTTCCGTCGCGATAGCAGCGCAACAGCATCGGGCCTCTCAGGCGTATCTCGCTGCTGCGCGCGTCGACGTCCACCTCGACGCCGTCGAGAGGGACCCCGCCGTAGACCAGCCCGCTGGCGGTCTCGGTCATGCCGTACGTTCCTACGACGTTGTCGGGAAGGTCGCTCGGGTAGGCGGAGCCGCCGAGCACGACGGTATGGAACAGGCTCGCCGGGGTCCTGGCCAAGGCAGTACCGACGAGGGAAACGAAGCAGTCAGGCCCGCTCAGGGCGCGTGCCGCGTCGGCGTCGAAGCCGGCCAGGACGTCGAACGGCGTACCGGTGACCATTGCGCGAGTCACGACCGCGAGACCGCCGATGTGGTTGAGCGGGAGGCACGCGAGCCAACGGTGACATCCGGGATCCACGCCGAGACGCTTCGACGTGGCATGGGCGGAGGCTTCGATCGCGGAATGAGTCAGGACCACGCCCTTCGGCTGGCCTGTCGTCCCGCTCGTGGACATGATCAGCGCATCCCCAGGCTCGGTCGGCTCGCCACCGCCAAGTTGGGAGCGTTGCGCTTGCGGGCCGATAACCGCCGACGCGCCGAGAACCTCAAGCGTCTCGGCTTGAGCCGGCTTCGCCATTCGCTGGTCGAGGGGCAGCGCGGTGTCGCCCGCATCCCATACCGTCCGCAGCGCGGCGACGAATTCGGGTCCGCCTGGGAGGTCGATTGCCACGAGTGCCGCCATCAGCGGTAGTTTGCCACCCCGTGAAGGCTTCGCAACATCCGTGGGTGCTCGGCGCCAGGCCTCGCACGCTTCCGGCGTCGGCGGTGCCGGTCATCATTGGTACAGCCGTGGCCAGGGCAGGCGGCCAGGTGATCTGGTGGCGCGCGTTGTGCGCTTTGGTCGTCGCAGTCGCCTTGCAGGTGGGCACGAACTACGCGAACGACTACAGCGACGGAGTGCGCGGAA
>JAKBBS010000137.1 GCA_021808425.1 Actinomycetes bacterium | reverse complement strand
TCCCCGCAACGGCGCTGGAAACAGCGAAGTCGTTATCAGTCAGGAAGTCTTGCAGAATCTGTGATGACTTCACCTCCTCGAAGCGAAGTTCTTCTGCCGCGTGTATCGCGTGACTCGTCGCCAGCAGCTCGGGCTGTAAACCGGCGGCCAATCCCCGCGTGTCGCCTAGGACTTCGGACAGCAAGTCGCGTACTGCGGCGTCAATCATCGACTCTCCATTCTGCGTCGCGTAGCCTCTTTGAAGGGAACACGTCGGCCGTTGCGTGTTAGATTCGGGTAGAGCCATTCGAGTTTTCAGACCGCTTCCGGTATGGGCCCGTTGCGCTCCACCGACGCTTGGATGGGAGCGAAGTGGCAGGCAACCCAATGGCCGGGGTCGAGCTCGCGCCAATCTGGGACTTTTGCCTTGCAACGTGGCGCGACGAACGGACATCGCGCCGCGTACACGCATCCTTCAGCCCTACCGAACTGGGTGATTAGGTCGCCTTTGATTCGTGGCTTGTGTGACTGGCGTCGCTGCCTCGGATCCGTGACCGGCACGGCGTCGAGCAGCGCCTGAGTGTAAGGGTGAAGCGGCCTAGCGAACAGCGCCTCCGTACTCGCGGACTCAACCTGCCTGCCGAGGTACATGACACTGACACGGTCGGCTAAGTAACGGACGACGGACATGTCGTGCGAGATAAAAAGGTAGGTGAGTCCGAGTTCGCGCTGCAAGCGGCGCAGCAAGTTTATGATCTGCGATTGGACGGAGACATCGAGAGCTGACAGCGGCTCGTCACACATCACAAAGCGGGGGCGAAGAGCTATCGCTCGCGCAATGACCAGGCGTTGCCGTTGACCGCCGGAGAACTCGTGCGGGTAGCGGTCGAGACTCGAAGCTGGCATGCCGACAAGCTGAAGCAGCTCTACTAGGTGCCGGGTGGAATGTCCACCCACTGCGGGTTTATGAATGACAAACGGCTCGGCAAGGATCTCGCGAACTCGCATCCGGCCGTTTAGAGCGGAGTACGGGTCTTGCGACACGGGCTGCATCTCCCGTCGCAGTTGGCGAAGCTCGCCTCCCGAAGCGCGGGCGAGATCCTTACCGTCAAAGCGGACAGATCCCTCGCTCGGCGCCTCAAGAGCCAACACGAGCCGACCAATCGTCGACTTGCCAGATCCCGTTTCGCCGACTACGGCGAACGTCTCGCCGGCGGATATCGAGAACGTGACGTCGTCGACGGCGAAGAGTGAACCGCCGAGCCTGCCGCGGACCCGGTAACGCTTGGTAACAGACCGGACGTCTATCAGTGGTGTCGTCGCCGACCCGTCAGGGCCGGCCGCGGTCAAGGGCGCCTCTGAGCCCGTCACTGTGGCCCACCGCTGTCGGTTCGTAAGCCAGCTGGTGCTGGCGCGTCGGTATCGACGGCCGGATGCCAGCAGGCAGCGCTATGTCCTGGGAGGCGCAATTCGAGTTGAGGGCGATCCGCCTCGCAGATGGCGCTGACCCTGACGCAGCGGGGAGCGAATGGGCATCCAGGAGGGATCGATCCAAGGTCGGGTACTTGCCCGGGGATCGTCGGCAGTTCGTTCCCGTCTAGACCTTGCGTGGCCCTGGCAGGAATGCTCGCCAGCAACCCCTCGGTGTAGGGGTGCTGAGGCCGATGGAATAGGTCGTCTACAGAGGCGACCTCTACGACCGTGCCGGCGTACATGACGCTGACCCTGTCCGCCACCTCAGCAATGACGCCCATATCGTGAGTGACGAGCAGTACCGCGGTGCCGCGTGAATCTCGGATGTCCGATAGCAGCTGAAGCACCTGGGACTGAACGGTGACGTCGAGCGCTGTCGTTGGTTCGTCGGCCACGATCAGGTTCGGCTCCGCGGCGAGTGCCATGGCTATCATGACGCGCTGCCTCATGCCGCCGGAAAGTTCGTGTGGGTACTGCTTTGCGCGAGCGTTGGGGTTTGTGAGCCCTACATCGCCTAGCAGCTTGACGGCGCGAGCGCGGCGCTCTGTCCTGGTCCCGATACCGTGGATCGCCAGCACTTCTTCGATCTGTTTCCCGACGCGCATCAAAGGATTCAACGCGACCATGGGCTCCTGGAAGACCATCGCCATCTTCTCACCGCGAAGAGACCTCAGCCGGCGTGGAGACACCTCCGTCAGGTTGGTGGTATCGACTGTGACCGACCCGGATATGACGTGAGCTGTAGGCGGGAGTAAGCCCATGACGGCGAGCCCGGTCAGGCTTTTGCCGCATCCGCTCTCGCCGACCAGACCCATAATCTCTCCGGCGTGAACGTCGAGTGTGACGTTCGAGAGAGCGGTACGGTCGCCGTTGCCGTCACTGGAAGGCGATTCGAAACTGACCGTGAGTCCTCGAATGCCCAAGACGATGCGCCGCGTTTCACTACCGCTGTCGGTGACCACGATTAGATCTCTCCCGGGCGAAGCCCGAGCGCGGATTCCATCCCGTACTGCGCTCGGTGATGCTCCGCGATCGAGCCGGCTGTGGTGACCCACAGCTGCGGGTCGGCGACGCAGCGCTCTAGAAGCGCCCGGAGCGCCGCGGCGCGCCCCGCACGGCCGGATATCCATGGGTGCATCGTGAGCACGACGAGACCACCGTAGGCTTTCACCGCCTCGATCTCGTCAAGCCACGCGTCCAGGAGTTGGCGGGCCGGAACAGGCGGGCGGGTTGTTCCGGGCGTGAAGCGGTAAAAGACGGCGTCGTCGAGTGCCCAGTCGACCGGGATCTCGACGACACCGTCAATGACGTATGGCACGTCCATGCCCATCAGGGAGCTGTCGTAGGCGACCTCCGACTCCTTGAGAGCAGTCCAGGCGTCTGCGGTCATCTCCCACGACGGAGAGCGGTATCCGAACGGAGCGGCCGCTCCTAGCCTCGCTAGTGTCGCCTTCGACCGGCCGAGGACATCGGAAAGCTCGGCGGGGTTCAACTGCTCGACCCTTTCGTGCAGGTAGCCGTGCAGGCCGACCTCGTGGCCGGCTGCCAGGATGGCCTCGACCGCAGCGGGGTGCGAATCGGCGATCGCCCCTGGAATGAAGAATGATCCATTGACGTCAAGGTCGCCCAGCACTTCGAGTATTCGCCATATCCCGACTCGCGGCCCGAACCTTCGCTGCTCGAGCTCGCCGACACTACTCTGGGCGGTGCCCCGACTGTTCCACAGGTAGGGGGATGGACCGTCGAAGTCGAACGACACGCATATAGCCATCCGCTTTCCTTCTGGCCACAGGTACCCGCCGATGTCAGCATTCACGCTCATCGCATCACCGGACCTGCGGTACGACCACCGTCGACGTTCATGAACGTTCCGGTGATGAAATCAGCGGCCGGGGAACACAGGTACGCGACGAACGCTGGAGCGTCGCGGGGGCCTGACGTCCGCTTCAACGGTATCGTGGCGGCCATACCGGCTACATAGTCGGCGTCTAGGGGACTGACGGAACTTCCGGGAGCGAATCCCGGTCCGACAGCGTTCACCCGAATCCCGTGAGGAGCCAGTTCGAGGGCACAGCCCCGGGTGAGCATCACCAGAGCCGCCTTCGAAACCGAATACGGCGTCCCTCCGGGCGATACGGTGAGCGCAGCGCCCGACGCTATATTTACGATTGAGCCTCTGACAGATCTCGCGATCATCAGACGCGCGATTCCCTGTGTGAGTAGGAATGGGGCGGTCAGGTTGGTGGCGATTATCGCCTCCCAGTCGCTCGTAGTCACGTCGAGTAGCGGCGCGTGGGGGTATATGCCCGCGTTGTTGATCAGGGCGTCGGGAGCGTCAAATCTGTCGGCTACCACACTGGTCAGTTCCTCGACTGACTCCGGGTCACGAAGGTCGGCGCGGTGGATGTGGACTGACGAGCCTGACCAGCGGCCCGCCGCCAAGTCGGACTCAAGGGCCTCGACTCGCCAGTCAGACAGGAGTAGGGCTGCGCCGTGGCGGGCGAACTCGTCGGCTATCCACCCGCCTATGACACCGGCGGCGCCAGTGAGGACAACCCGGTATCCGTCTGCTGGTCCCATCCCGGTCGGCGTGTCGGCGCTTGAGTTTCGCTCGCTCATGAAAGTCCCGTCTTTCTGGACCGGGGATCAAGCCGATCACGAACCCGGTCACCGATCTTGTTGACGGCGATAACGACTAGGAACAAGGCGACGCCCGGAAAGGTCGAAATCCACCAAGCAGTCGCGACGTACTGCTGGCCTTCTGAGAGCATCGAACCCCAGCTTGGAGCCGGCGGCGGCGGACCGAGTCCTATAAAGGACAGCGCGGCTTCGAAGATGATCATCAAACCAACCTCCAATGTGGCCACGACGACAAGGGAAGGCAGCACTTCGGGCAGGATGTGACGGAACACGACACGGCTTTGGCGTGCGCCCAAGGCGACCGCTGAACGCACGAACTCGCGGTTAGCCGTCTCGATCGTCTGGCCGTACGCCACTCTCGTGTAGCGCGGCCAGCGCACGAGCGCTAGCACTATTACCTCGTTGACGACCGAGGGGCCGAGGACCGCGACCACCAGGATCGCCAACAAAAAGAACGGCACCGACAGCACGAGGTCCGCTAGTCGCATTATCGCAACGCCGATAACCCTTGGGCGCACTCCAGCCGTCACCCCCAGGGCGCCTCCGACCACGCCGGACACGAAGACCGCTACGACGGCTACGATCACCGAAATCCTGGAACCCCAGATCACTCGGCTCAAGACGTCTCGGCCCAACTCGTCGGCACCCAAAAGAAAGTGGGTTCCGCCGGAAGTCGTTCCCGGCTTGACGAGCCGGGCGCCGAGATGGATCACGTTCGGGTCCTGAGGGGACAGAAGCGACGGGAACGCCGCGGCAGCAGCCGCCGCCGCGACGATTGCGATAGGCCACCATCGCAGAACTCGCCGGGCCCGCCGTCGCAGACCGCGCCGCGACGAGCGGTTCTCGCGTCGCGCCCCTCCTGTCACGTCAAGGACCGTCGTCGGGGGTGGTCCGCTGGTTAGATCGGTCATGCGGCCCTCGCCGTGCGGAGTCGAGGGTCGACCACGCCGTACATAAGATCGACGACAAGGTTCGTCAAGATGTAGACGACCGCAGCGAAAAGCACGACGGCTTCGACGACAGGAAAGTCACGCGCCTGCACCGACTGGACGGTCAGTTGACCCATGCCCGGCCAAGCGAAGATCGTTTCGACCACCACCGCCCCGCCAAGAAGGTTCCCAGCCTCCAATCCTACGATTGTAAGAACCGGCAGAATCGCGTTTCTGAGGATATGCCTCAAGTTGACCCTTACCTCCGACGCTCCTTTCGCCCGGGCCGTGCGGACGTACTCCCTTTCGAGATGCTCGAGAAACGATCCCCGGGTTATTCTCGCGATTGTCGCCATCGTGAGGGACGCCAGCACCACGGTCGGCAGAATGAAGGTGTTCAGGCCCGCCTTGCCAGACGACGGCAACACGTGAAAGTGGACACTGAAAAGCAGGATCAGGAGAATCCCACTCCAGAATGCCGGCATGCTTTGTCCTATCAGCACAAGCGGCATCAGCAAACGCTCAACCCACTTACCGCGATAGATCGCCGACAGTATCCCGACGGGGACTCCCACGACAATCGCGAGAACGAGCGCTGAGACGGCGAGTTCAACAGTGTTCGGGAAGCGGCTTAACACGATGCTCAGCGCCGACTGACCTTGAACATAGGAATATCCGAGATTCCCATGCAGGGCGTTCGCTATGAACTGCAGGTACTGCTGCCATAGCGGCTTGTCAAGTCCGAGTTGGTGAGTTAGCCGAGCGATGTCGGCGGCGCTTGCATTCTGGGGCACGAGCAGCCGCACCGGGCTTCCCGAAGCCCGCACGCCGAAGAAGACGAGAGTGAGAACGCCGAAGAGAGTTAGTGCAGCTTGGACAAGCCGCCAGAGAAAATACCTGATCATTTGAGCAGCCGGTAGCAAATTCGCTTCCCAGCCATTGCCTTACTCGACATCTTCCTCCATCGGGACAGCACCGCCAGAGACCGTGCAAAAGAACTCCTCGTTAGGATCGGAGTTCCGGGCAGCCAGAAGATGTTGCGTATGGCTGCCCGGGCGTCTCCGATCACCTTGCTATCCCCAGTGAATTTGGTCGACGAACAGAGTCTGCTGCGGACCAGGATCCCACGTGATCTGCTTGCTCACTGCCCGGATCGAATAATACTGCCAAAGTCCGATGCCTGGAACGTCAGCCTGCAGGATTTGAAAAGCCTTCTGATAGTCGGCCAGGCGAGTAGTCGTATCAAGCGTTGAGCGTGCTGCGTTGACTGCTGCGTCGAAGGTCGGGTTGGAATAGCTACTCCAAATCGATCCGGTATGGAAGAGAGGGTAAATCGTTCCGTCAGCATCCTCGCATGAGCAGGACCATATCCCGTAGCGAACCGATCCCCAGTTGTGGCTAGGGCTTTGGACATCCTTGAGATAGGTTGCCTGATCGGTGTTGACTATATTGACGGTCATTCCAACAGCCTGCAGGTTCGCTTGGATTGCCTCGATCACCGCAGTCGGATACGACGGCGATGTCGCAAAAGTCAGTACGGGGTGAGGGTTACCAGACGCCGCTAGAAGACTCTTTGCTTTCGCCGGGTTGTACGTGTAGCCGGCCACGGCGGTCGTGTACCCGAAGGACGCCGGGGTCAAGACCTCCTTCACCGGCTTCGCGTATCCGCTGAGAAGACTATTGATCAGAGCCGGATAGTTGATGGCGTACGCGATCGCCTGCCTGACATCCAACGACTTCGTCGGCGTGTTGCCGAGCACGTTTAGGCCGAGATAGGCAACTCGTTCTGTTGGGCTGGCAATCACCTTCGCCGTGGAACTCGACTTAAGCTGAACCGCGTCGTCGGGTGTCAACTGCAAAGCGATGTTCGCTTGGCCGGACTCGATATTCGCCAAGCGGGTCGCATCTGAGGGTACCGAGTTGAACACGACCTTCGCGTACGGCGGAGTCCCGGCCCAATAATTTGGGTTCGCGACCAAGGTAACGCTGCTGCCCTGCACCCAACTCGACAGGGTGTAGGGGCCGGAGCCGATCGGGTGAAGGTTAAACGCCGCGTTTCCTACCTTCTGCACATACGCTTGCGGGACGATGCTCAACGTCGTCATGTACGTCAAGAGCGTCGGCGACGGGGTCTTGGTAGTGACAGTCACCGTCGAAGTCGTGCCGACGGCGCTTGATATGTAACTGAAATTCGCGAACTGGGGACTGTTCAAGGAAGGGTCGAGGATTCGATTGATGCTAAACGCAACATCATTGCCCGTCAGGGGCGTACCATCGGAGAACTTTACGCCCTGCTTGATCTGAAATACCCAGGTCGTAGGATTGGGGGTGGACCACGATGTGGCGATCCAAGGCACAATCTTGTTCGTAGAGGGATCTCTCATTACGAGCTGGTCGAAGATGTTGCGGTAGACCGTATAGCTCTCCGTGTTGTACTGCAACGCCGGGTCGAGAGTAGCTGGTGCCTGATCCTCATCGATCACGAGTGTAGATGGTGCACCCGTCGTCTTCGCGCTAGCAGCCGTACTAGAGCTCGAACCAGCTGTAGCACTATTCGCAGCGCTCTTAGTGGACGGCGAACTGGAACATGCAGCCGCCAAAAACCCTACAGTTGCGAGAACAGCAAACATCCTACGCGCAGGTGACTTCCAATAGAACAGTCGTCGTTGCCTACCTAGCTGCCACCGCAATGGGACCTCATATATAAGTCTAGGTGAGAGGGGATCGTCGTGCATCGTTAACCTACTTTCCTTGTTCTTCACTAACATTCCCGCTGAATCGAGTTAAAGGTATGGGCGGACCTCCTTAACGAGAATCTCCAACCGGTCGGACAGAGACCCGTCTCCTGCCAAAAGGTCCACGACGAAGCCATCCACGCCCACAGCTTGAAATTTCCGGAGTTGCTCAACAACAAACGATGCCGGACCCTGGATCCGACAGCGACCACCGCTATCTAGCGCCCCTATGTCGGCCTCGCTGGTCAGCTGCACTGAAACCCTCAACACAATGCGACCATTCGGGCAGTCCCGCTTGAAGGTGTCGGCCAACTCGCGTATCACCGGAAGCGACCTACCGACCGGGTGCCAAATCCCGGCACGGACGGCCCTGCGAATCGGGGTTGGCCCGTGCCCAGCAACCCACATCTGCGGAGCAACATTGTCAACGAACCCCGGCGAGACCGCCGCATCCACAATCCGAAGACCCGGAACGTCAACATCGATCCGCCCGGGCGCGTTGGCGGCGACCGCCTCGACGAGCGTCTCCCAACGATCTAACGCAAATCGTCGCTGGGTCATCTGCGCGCCGAGATTCGCGAACTCCTGCTCGGTCCAACCCGCAGCAACCGCTAGAAGGAGACGACCTTCGCTTAGGAACTGCGCCGTCATCACCTGCTTCAGGGCCAGCAGAAGCTGACGCTGAGGAACCACCAGAGCCGACACTCCAAGTCGTATCCGGCTGGTACGGGCGGCCAAGTAGCCTACCGTGACAAGCGCCTCCGCGATTCGCCCGTAGGTTTGAGCGAGGCTATCTGGCACAGCCACATGGTCAGTCACCCAAAGCGAGTCATAACCAAGACGCTCCGCGTCGGCCGCGCACACATCCAGCGAGGCAAGCGAAAGGCTTGACCCGTAGTTCGGAGCGAGAGTACCGAAATGCCACAAGCTCACAGCGCCCCTCGCTCCAGCCAGATTGACTTCAAAGCCCGCGTCACCGCTCGCAGACTGGCGACACGAACACCCTCTGTATAGAAGGAAGCTTTAACCACGGCGTCACTCATCACTCGACTCGCGGCCCGTGCTTGTCGATCAGCACTGTGATCCGAGCACGCTCGGCCGGCCCGAGTACCGCCGTCGTCGCGACATTGGCCAAAACAGAAACCAAGTGGGCCCGAATACCAGAAGCCGCACCATCAGGGTTGCGTCGCTCGATAGCATCCACGAGCACCATGTGATGGCCAAGCCACACTCGGGGAAGTTCGCCCTGATCCCAAGCTTGGTCCCTGATCGTTCGCCACAACTGTCCTTCAGTTCGCGAGATCAGCGCCTCACTAGTCTGCGCCAAGAACGGATTAGGACAAGCCCGCACCAACGCCA
>JAKBBS010000136.1 GCA_021808425.1 Actinomycetes bacterium | reverse complement strand
AGGTCGAAGGACTCGCTCACGAGGCCACCAGCTCGGTCATATCGGCGGTGGAGTTGACGGACAGCACGTTCGGTCCCGACGACCCGTAGGAGATCGCTGTCACCGAGCAGGGCGAGATCACGATCCGCTGGAAGAGATCCAGATGGGTGCCGAGGGCGTCCGCGACTGCTGCCTTGATCGGATCTGCATGGGAGACAAGAACCACGGCTTGGCCCGGATGGTCGTCGCGCAGGCGAGCGAGGGTCGACGTCATACGAGCCTGCATCTCAGCAAAAGATTCACCTTTCGGAAAGCGAAAACCACTCGGGTAGCGCTGCACGGTCGTCCACTCAGGAAGCTTCACCAAGGCCTTGAGCTCGGCGCCCGTCCACTCTCCGAAGTCACACTCGATCAGGCCGCGTTCGACCGACACGCGAAGGCGCAACGCACTGGCGATCGGAGTAGCCGTCTGACGGGTCCGCTCCAAGGGCGACGAGTACACCGCCGAAATGCCGTTGGCGCCCCGACTCTGCGACCACGCAGCTAGTCTCTCGGCGACCTTCGTAGCTTGCGCGCGGCCGGCGTCGGACAGATGAAGGCCTTTCGCTCGCCCCGGAAGGATCTTTCCGGTGCTGGAGGTGGTGCCGTGTCGGACGAGGATGAGAACACTCGAAGGCAGGTGTGTCTTTCTGTCTCGATCCTTGCGCTGCGGCGGTTGCGTTGACGCAGTGGCGATCTCAGGGGCGAGCGTAGGCATGTCTCCGCCAACCTAGTGTCTCGGGAGTGGAACCGGATTCTGAGCTCAGATTTCGCGCCGACTCGCTCCTCAGCCTGCAACACGAGATCCACTCATGTGGGGCCTGCCCTCGCCTGGTGGCTTGGCGTGAGGCGGTAGCAGTCGATCGCCGCGCCGCCTTTCGCGACGAGCTCTACTGGGGCCGGCCCGTAGCGGGGTTCGGTGACCCACTCGCCTCGATAGCCGTGGTTGGTCTTGCACCAGCTGCGCATGGGGCAAATCGAACCGGCCGGATGTTCACCGGGGACCGCTCCGGGGATTGGTTGTTCGCTTCGATGTTCCGCTGCGGTCTAGCGAACCAGCCGACCAGCCGATCGAGCGACGATGGCCTCGAACTTAAAGGCGTTTGGGTGACGGCGGCGGTGCGTTGCGCCCCGCCCGACAACCGGCCCGAGCCCTTCGAGCGCGACAGCTGCTCCACATTTCTGCGCCGCGAACTGGCGTTAGTCGGACCGGTGCAGGTGGTTGTGGCGCTGGGCGCATTCGCCTACAAGGCCGTCGCCGGGCTCGTCGGGGTACCCCGACCGAGTCCCCGATTCGGTCACGGGGTCGAAATGGCCACCGGCAGCGGTATCACGCTGATCTGCTCGTATCATCCGAGCCAGCAGAACACCTTCACCGGCAGGCTCACCGAGACCATGCTCGACTCGGTGCTTGCGCGCTCGTTGGAGATCTCCAGGGCCGGCACCCGACGGAGCGCGACGTCGACTCCTGCCTAGGGGAAGCCTTCGATTCCGGCGTGACCGTCTCACCCGCGGGATAACTTGATTGTCGTGAAAGGCCGTCACAGCGCTTCGCCACCAGGGCCGATCACCGACGTAGACGACACGGACCGCGCCCGAAGGTGGGCGTCGACCATGGGCGGCTTTCAGGATATGGCCCTTTCAGTACGCCAGGCGCATCAGGGTGCAAGTAGCGTTAAGGTCACTCCTTGCGGACGCTTCGACCGGGATTCCCGTGAGGAGCGCGAACTTTCGGAGCTCGCAGTTGGGGCTACGCGATCGATCGGAGCGGAGCGACGAGCTCGAAGCGAGGAGCCCGACGCGTTGCGAACCCGATTCGAGCGCGACAGGGACCGTATCCTGCACTCGCCGGCTTTTCGACGACTCGCGGGCAAAACCCAGGTGTTCATCTTCCCAGCCGACCATCAGCGCACCCGCCTCACGCACGCTTTGGAGGTAGCCCAAGTGGCGACCGCTATCGCGCGGGCTTGCCGGCTCAACGTGTCTTTGACCGAGGCGATCGCCCTCGGCCACGATTGCGGTCACGGTCCCGGCGGTCACGCCTCCGAGGACGCCTTCTCCGTGTTTGTCGAAGGATTCGACCATGCGGTGTGGGGCGCAGACGTCACGTCGGCACCATTGAACCTTTGCTTCGAAACTCTCGACGGGATCCGGAACCATTCGTGGTCGCGTCCCGCGCCGTGCACTCCGGAGGGCCAGGTCGTCGGCCTCGCAGACCGGATCGCCTACTGCGCTCACGACCTGGAGGACGCCGCCAGCGCAGGGCTCGTCGCTTACGGAGACCTTCCCGAAGTCGTACTCGAGCTTTGCGGGTCGACTCGTTCGAGCCAGCTCCACTCGTTTGTCACCGACGCTGTCGACGTCGTGCAGCGGACCGGCCTGGTAGGCCTCTCAGAACCGATGGGCGAGGCGCTCGCACAGCTGCGGGGTTTCAACCATGAGCGGATCTACCTCACTGAGGGCTCAAAGCGCCAGGCTCGTACCGTTATCACGATGCTCCGGGCGCTTGTCGAGCACTTTTGTGACAGGCCCGGGGAGTTGCCGGTCGACGCCCAGCTCGAACGCAACCCTCTTCTCGCCGCAGTCGGGTGGGTCGACGGGATGACCGACCGTTATGCGTGCCGATGCGCGCTCGACGTGCTCGGCTGGGACCCCGACCAACTCCCCAAGGGCTATGACGTCGGCTGAACCGGCTCCGAAGGGGCTACGTCCTCCAGCCAGCGTGGAGCGTTGGCGGCAGCCCACTGTCGGCTCACCAAGCCGGAGCGCATCGAGTCCAGCGCTTCGGGGTGTCTGAGCGCCATACCTACGTGGCCGACTGCCACTAGGACAATCGCCGCAGCCAGCCAGTCATGCACGAAAGTCGCTCCTGTCCGCCACGATAGAGGCCAAGGCTGGTAGAAGCGCATGATTAGGCCCGTCCCGAGCATGACAAGTCCGCCGCCTGCGGTCCAGGCAGCGTTCAGCTTCTGGCCGGCGTTGAACTTGCCCAGCGCCACGGCATCGCGCCTTGCGTGTCGAGCCGGCCGGCTTTGGACCGTCGCCCGGATCCACACCCGATCGGCAGCCGTCCAACGGTTGAAACGCTTGAGGTCGGCCCGGATCCCCCGCCCCCACGATCCGCTCAACGCCGCCAGGACAGGCAACGGAAGGGCAATCCCGCAGTAGACATGGATCTGCTCCACGAGATACCTTCGCCCTACGATCGCCCCGACGGGTTGAAGGTACAGCGCAGCGCCAGTCAGGATCAAGACAGCGAACAAGAAAGCCGTCGTCCAGTGGACGGCCCGCTCTACAGCGTCGAAACGTTCGATCCTCGCCCCCGCAGTGCCTCCTCCAGGGGTGGCCTCGGGGGACTTAGGAGCCGTAGCCATTGCTGTGACCGATCCAACCGTCGACGGCGTAGCCGTTGTCCTCCCAGTAGCCCGGCTCCACCCGATCCACTACCGTTATACGTGACAGCCACTTGATCGACTTGTACCCGTACATAGGGGCCACGTAAAGACGCACCGGGCCACCGTGTTCACGGCTCACCGGACCGCCGAGCATCGAGTAGGCGACGATGATGTCGGGTCGGGCAGCTTGGTCGAGGGTCAGACTCTCGGTGTACAGCCCGTCGAAGGACTCGAAGCGCAGAGCAGTCGCGCCCTTGGCCACGCTTGCCTCGGCAAGCAGGTCCGACAGCTTGACTCCGGTCCAGTGCACGCTCTGAACCTGCCAACCGGTGACGCACTGAAAGGTTCTCACCATGCTGGTCGGCGGCATCGCCTGCAGATCGGAAAGCTGTAGGGAAAGCGGCTTGTCGACCATTCCGTCGACAAGGAGGCGGTAGTCGGCGTCAGATTCGTAAGGGTACCCCGAGGTGACCGTGTAGATACGGAAGTAGTCGCCCGGGATGAGCGACGCCAGGCCAGTCGGGTCAAGTCGCTGCAAAGGTGTCAGAGCAGTGTCGATCCCACCTTGGATCCCTTTACCGGCGACCACACCGAGCGCGCCGAGCCCGAGCATGCCGAGCACGACCCGTCGACCGACCGGCGTCCCGCTTTCCGACCCTCCACCTGCGGCGTCGACTGTCACCTTGCCATTATTGGCAGCTTCACGGCCTTAAGCAGAGCGCGATCCCGCCCTATTTTTCACCTAACTGTAAGCTCTGGGTGAAAGACACGGCTGCGGCCTTTACCAGCGACAGCGTTCGCCAGACTTGCGAATGCGCGTGCGGCTTCGGAGTCAGTTGCGCTCACGGTAATCGGCGCGCCTGAGTCACCTCCCTCGCGGACGGCCGTGTCCAGGGGGATCTGTCCCAAGAGGGCGACGCCGAGCTCGTCGGCAAGCTGGGCGCCCCCTCCTTGGCCGAAGATGTACTCCCGCTCGCCGCCGGGTGAACGCCACCAGCTCATGTTCTCGATGACACCCCGCATCGGAAGCTTCAGCTTCTTCGCCATGTAGGCACTTCTCTGCGCGACCTTACGCGCCGCCGGTTGGGGTGTCGTCACCACGTACATTTCCGAAGTCGGCAGGTACTGCGCCATGGACAGAGCCACGTCTCCCGTCCCGGGCGGCATGTCTATGAGGAGGAACTCCGGGTCACCCCAGTCGACGTCGACCAGGAACTGCTCGAGTGCTTTGTGAAGCATCGGGCCTCGCCATACGACCGGCTGCTCGTCCTCCAAGAAGAAGCCCATCGACATGCAGCGGACACCGTGCGCTTCGGGCGGAGTCATCTTCAGGTCCGAGACGGTCGGTTCCTCGGTGATCCCGAGCATTCCCGGCACCGAGAATCCGTAGACGTCAGCGTCGAGGAGCGCCACGTCGTGGCCGGCCTGAGCAAGCGCGACCGCCAAGTTGACCGTCACCGTCGACTTCCCGACCCCCCCTTTACCAGAGCTGATTCCGACTACCCTCGTACGGCTGTTGGTGCCGAACGGATTCGCGCGACCCTGTTCGTGGCCCAATGGGCTCCTCGGCACTGTCGTCCCCGGTTGCGAATGACCTGGCGCCGGCGCTCCAGGACTGACGGGTATGGAAGCGGAACGCCTAGGACCGCCGGGCGTAGCCGCCGAGCGGGTCAGGACTTTCGTCTCCTCCGGGTTCATCACAACGAAGCTGACGGCCACGTCCTTGACGCCTCCGAGACTGGCGATAGCCGCCCTCACTCTGGTCGAAATCTCGACGCGAGAAGGGCTGTCGGCATCGAGGAGAGCGACCGTGACCGATACCTTCCTCCTTCGCACTTCGACGTCGCGGATCATCCCCAGATCGGTGAGACTCCGGCTGAGCTCAGGGTCCTCAACCTTTGTGAGTACGCCCATCACCTGCTCGCTGCTCGGCGACACGAACGGTCCTTTCCCGCGATCTCGAATGCCGGCAGACATCGCCCACCGTCGCGATAGGTAGGATACCGCCGTGGGCACTGGAGCCTCGGAGGTTAGCGGGCGCCACCCGGGTGAAGTTCGCGTCGATCCGCGCACCCCCGGGCGCGCCGACCCGCGAAGCGAGCAGGGGTTCGCGGCCGCTGTTGCAGCAGTCACCAGCGCCTTCGGTGACCCGACTCGACGTCATATGTACGCTTTCGCCTGCGAGCACCCCGGTGGCGTCACTGCAGCGCAGATCGCCCAGAGTTTCTCGCTTCACGTCAACGTCGCACGCCATCACCTTGAGAAGCTCGCCGCAGGAGGCTACTTGGAGGTGACGACGACACGGGCACCAAACGGTGGGGCGGGAAGGCCCTCGAAGTGCTACCGGGCCACCGACCGAGCGGCGGACCTACCGGCTTTGCGACGCCGCGACGACCTGCTCGTAGCCTTGCTCGGTGAGGCCTTCCGCCGGCTCGCGAGCGACGAAGCAGCCGAGCTCGCCGAACGCGTAGGCGAAGACTACGGAAAGCGTCTCGCGAACCAAATGGGGCCGGGAGCGGGCCGCCGGTCGTGCCTGTCGGCTTTGCAGGCCACCGCGATAGCCCTCACCGCCCACGGCTACGAAGCGCGCGTCGAGGCCCGCGGTTCCTCCCTCGCCCTAGTGAAAGAGTCGTGCCCGTTCCTCGGTACGGCCGTACCCAACACCGTGATGTGCGCTGTCGATCGCGGGATGGTTCGAGGAATGCTCAGCGGCCTCCACGGAGCTGCCGAGGTCACATCGGAGTCCTCCCGGGCTATGGGCGACGATGCCTGCGTCAGTATCGTCTAGGTGACGCCTGCCTTGCGGGCCTACCTCGATCACGCGTCGAGCTCGCGGTTGCGACAATGCGCCCTTGACGCCATGATCGCGTGGCTGGCCGCGGCCGACCCGGGGCGCCTCCACTTCGAAGGTCGGTCGTCCCGACAGCGCCTCGAGGACGCCCGCGACCAGGTAGCCGCCCTTCTCGGGGCACGTCCGAGGGAGGTGATTTTTACATCCGGTGGGACGGAATCGGTGAACGCGGCAGTCTACGGCGCCCATGCGTCGAGGCGGGAGCCCGCCACGGTGCTCCCTCGGGTCGAGTCGGCAGCGGTCAGAGAATCTTCCGCCCGCTGGGCCGCGGAGATCCGGTGGGTGAACGTCGACCCCGAAGGTTTCGTCCTCGTCGACGAGCTCGATCGACTGGTCCGCGAAGGCAACGTTGCGCTCGTCCACTGCCAGTTAGCCAACCAGGAGGTCGGCACTCTTCAACCGGTGCGCGAGGTCGTTGACATCTGCCGGGCCGCGAGGGTCTTGCTACACGTCGACGCGACTGCGGCGACGGGGGTCGTGAGGATCGACTTCGACACTCTCGGGATCGACCTGATGTCGGTTTCGTGCCATCACATTGGCGGCCCAACGGGCGTCGGGGCGCTTCTGGTTCGAAGGGGCCTCCGGATCGACCCTCTCCTGCTCGGAGGAGCCCAGGAGCGCGCCCGCAGGGCAGGACTGGAGAACGTCGCCGGCGCCGTGGGTTTTGCTGCAGTAGCCGAGGCCCTGGTCGCGGGCGACTCGCTAGCTGAGGAAGCGGCTCGAGCGCGACTTCAAGCAAGCACCTTGCGGGCCGTCGCCGCCTCACTCGACGGGACGCGCCTTTATGGGCCAGTCGATCCGCTTCAGCGGTTGCCGGGTCTGGTCTGCCTCGGCTTCGATGACCTCGAGGCGGAACCGGTGCTTGTAGGCCTGGACCAGAAAGGCGTCGCCGCACACTCCGGTAGCTCGTGTTCTTCCGAAATGCTGGAGCCATCTCCGGTGCTTGCGGCAATGGGCTTCGACTCTGAGCACAGCCTCCGGTTCTCAGTCGGCTGGAATACATCTGATGCCGAGATCAGCTTCGCTGGCGAGAGGTTGGCGGAAGTCGTCAGCGAGCTACGCCGTCTCCGGGCAAACTAAAGGCGGCGCGCAGCGAGGAAATTCAGCCTTTCGCGGCAGCTGCCTGCTCCGCCTCCGCTTTAGCCAACGCTTGGGAAACCTCGGCCTTCAGGCTCGCCTCCGGCTGATGACCCAGGTACCATTCGAGCTCCGGGATGGCATCGGTGTAGTCGCCCTCGCCCAAGAGCGCTATCCCCCGGTAGAGGTGGGCAGGGCCGTATGCCGGGTCCACCTTCTCGGCATTGACGAGCATCGCCAACCCCTTGTCGAGAAGGGCCGGTTGCCCTGTCTGCGCTAGCAGCCATCCCTCCCCGCAGAGCGCCTCTACGTTCGTCTGGTCGACGTTTAGAACTTTTTGGTACTCACCTACGGCGGCGACGACGTTACCTTTCGACTCGTCGGCGTTGGCTGCCAGCAGTTCCGCCGACACTTGGGGACCGGTGAGAGTCTTGCCGGTCACCTCTTCGCCCGGTAGGCGGGTCCCGGTGAATGAAGCGAGGGCCCACGAGGCGCCCCCGACGACAAGGACGACACCCGTGCCCGCAAGCACCCATCGCTTCGTTTTGGATCGAAGCAAAAGGCTTGCGAGGGCGACCCCTTTCCCCTTCTCCTGTGGCACCGTGGCGACGGGAGCCACATCCACACGCACCGCCGCAGGTTTGCCTTCGGGTGGCAGCGTCGCAGCATCGGTAGCGCTCTCGACTCCCGTTGCTACTTCGAAAGCAAACTCCGCGTGCGCGTCTAGCGGGAGATCGTCGAGATCCTCCAGACGGCCACGGTTCCGCCACTTTCTCAGCACGAAGCCGACCCCGACCAACGCCGCAATACCAGCCCCGATCGGCAAGATCCATACGATCAATCCCGCCCCCGTCGCTGGAGGCTTCTCCAAGATACTCGGCCCGTACTCAGCTACGAGTCCGGACAGGATCCGGCTTTGACTTTCGCCATTCTGAAGGTCATTTTTTATTTGATCTCGTATCTCCACCGCCGGGGTAGCCTGACTTTGCGCAACGGTCTCACCGTTGCATACGGGGCAGCGCACAAGCCCGGCGATGTGAGCCGTTCGAGCATCGAGACTGCTCCCAGCCGAAGCCTGATGGATGCCAAGTCCAAGGACCACGCAGGCGACTGCGACAAGGGCCACCCACGGCAGCCACCTTCGAATGCGGTCGCGCTTGGCGGGCCTGCCAGTCGCCTCGCGGTCGCTGACAGGGGGCCTCACGAAGAGGCCTGGGAAATCGACTTGTCCACCTGTGTCGATGTGACACCGCCGAAGAACTTGGCCACCACTGTTCCAGCAGGGTCAATCAGGTACGACTCCGGTATTCCAGTCACCCCGTATGACACCTCCGCTGACGGATCGTTGATCGCCGGCCACGGGGCGTGGTTCGAGGCTAGGAATGCCGCGAGGTTTGCCGAGTCGCTCGGATCGAACTCGACTGCGAAGACAGTTGCGTCACCCGAGAGCGCATGTTCTGATTGAAATGTCAGCAGCTGAGGCGTTTCATTCCTGCAGGGAATGCACCAGCTGGCGGAGAAGTTGAGAAGGACCCACCTGCCGCGAAAGGAGGAGAGCGAGAAGGTTCCCTTGCCGTTGAGCGCCCTGCCCGAGACTTGCGGGGCCGACTTACCGAGCAGCGGGCTGGAAGCTACCGAATCGGCGACCGGCTTGCTCGATGCAAGCAGTGTGATCAGAACTGCCAGAAGGGCGGCTACGACCAAGGAGGCGTAAAGGACGGCCCTGGAGCGCCGCCTGCGTGCGGTCCCGGTTCGTGAAACGTCAGGCTCGGAAGCCG
>JAKBBS010000007.1 GCA_021808425.1 Actinomycetes bacterium | reverse complement strand
CGAGGGGACGGTAGTCGATGTCGCGGTCGAAGCCCCCGGCGATGAGCGCCAGCGGCCTGTCCGCGAACACCTCGGCGGCGGCGATGGTCGGAAGGACGTTGGTCGACAGTGAATCGTCGACGTACTCAACCCCGCCGATGACTGCGACGGTCTGCAGGCGGTGCGGAAGTGGCTCGAAACCGCTCGCAGCTTCGGCCAGTCGGTCAGGGTCCGACGCTTCGGAAACCCCCATCTCCTCGAGGCAGGCCGCCGCGATCAGCGCGTTTACGACATTGTGACGTCCTCTCAGTCCGAGACGGCCCACCCATTCCGCGTGCGAGGACGCCCCGCCGCCCCCGCCGCCGCCCCCGGTCCCGCCGCCGCTATCTGTTGCCTCGCCGTCGTCGGGCGGTAGGACCCAGCGTGGCCCCGGGGCGAGGCTCCGAGTCCTTTGCCTCAATCGCTCGTCGGTTCCGTTGGCGACGGTGATTCTCGCCCCGGGACGCCCGCACAGCGAGAGTTTGTCGGAGTAGTACCTGTCGAGAGACCCGTGCCAGTCGAGGTGATCGGGGTGAAGCGACGTTACCGCCACGACCGCCGGTGACGACCACAGGTCTGTCGCCTGATAGCTCGATATCTCCACGATCCACAGGTCGGGGTCGGGCCAAAGGTCGGGGTCGGGCGGATTGCCGCGCAAGCCTGCACGAGGTTCAGGGTCCCACGGCGCAGTGCCGAGATTCCCCCCGACGAAACAGGTTCTGCCCATGCCGGCTGCAAGATGCGCCGCCACCGAGGTCGTCGTCGACTTGCCCTTGGTGCCCGTGATCCCGATGACCCGACCCGGCCCGATCTCTTCCAACCAGAGCCCCATCCCCCCGACGACTGCGACCCCGCCCGCCTCCAACGCCATCGACATCTCGCCGTAGCGGGATATCCCAGGGGACTTGATCACCACGTCGCAGCGCGAAAGAAGTTCCATCCCACCTTGAGACGTGGCTACGATCCACCGCTCGGCGGGGTTGTCGTCCACGACAGCAGCAGGCTGCACGCCGAGGCGTCCCAGGCGGCGAAGAGTGGCACGACCCTCCGCCCCGGTGCCCCAGACGCCAACCCGGCGCCCCGGCAGATCAGACCAACGCAGACGTGGCGAGATCATCGGGAATGTTGTGAGAGCCGATGGGACGGAAAAATATCGCCGGGTCGCTCGATCCAGCCCCCCCGCAACTTTCGAGCTGTTCAGTCAACGTCGCCAGGATTTTGTTGCCTGCCCGGTCGGCACGCACGGACGCGAGGTTCACTGCGAAACGACATTCGTCGACGTCGCCGACGCACTCGAACGGCTTGAAATTTTTTCCAGTCCCGATCAACGCCTCGAAGCGCTCCACCAGGTCGATCTGTTCCAGCGGCTCGGCCGCCCCGAAGATGTCGGCGAGGGCGTCGCGGTCCATGAACGGGGCGAGGATCAGATCGATGAAGCAGCACTTGTCGCAGCGGCCGCACCACTTGTCGAGTCGGAGCGCCGGGTCGAGGTGGAACGCACGGTTACAGGAGCGAAATACCGGGTGGTAGCTCGTCATTTGCGCGAACCGCCGCGCAACCCACAGTTCGCTCGACGCCCTGAGCAGCGAGAAGAAGTCCGGTTCGTCGCCAAGCGCCGACTTGAGAACCGCCCGCATGAACGACTCGAACGCATCGCTTTTCGAGTACTGGTGGTTGACCGCCACGCCGGCGGCTACCAGGGTCGGTTTGCTGGCCGACCACTCGTTGGACATGACGACTGCGCTTGCGCCGTCGAGGACGGCGCACAAGACGGCTATCGCCGAGACGATGCCCGTAACCGGGACGTGACCGTTGAAGGGCGACACCCCCTCCGGCGGCGAGAGGATCCACGGGTCGATCTCTCGCTGCGCTCTTCGCACGTCGAGGCCAGTCACCGCGGCAGCGCGTTCGATCGCCTCGAATCGGGGGACCCCGCGGCGGTTCACGACGAACAGTTCCATGTCGCATCCCGCTTTGCGCAGGCATTCGACGGTGACGATGGAGTCGATACCTCCTCCGAAAGGGACAAGGAGCCGACTCTGGTCAGCTTGGCGGTGGCCGCTCGCCGGGGACGCCTCGCGTGTGAGGGGTACACCGCCGACGATCCGCAAGTCGGTGAGGTCAAGCCCGTTACGGTACGCGAACTCGCCGAGGCCTTGGATGTAGAAGTCGCGGATGAACGCCCGCTCTCCTTCCCGTATGCCCATGTCGCCGAGATCGATTACCGGCGGAGCACCGGCCTTGTAGTAAGACACACCTGCGAGGAGCGCGACGATTCTGGCCGCCTCGTGCGCGGCTGGCGTCCACTCGTGACCGGCCCCGACGTCCACGGTCTCGACCAGGTCCAGGTCGTCGAGGCTGTAGTGGCACCGGATGACACCGGTGCCCTCGTCGAGTTCCAACGGGCCGTAGACGAACCGGCCGGATCGGATCGGGCTGCTCACGTCATAGCAAGGGTACTGCACGGACGCGTAGATCGCGTGGGGTCGGCGGGGTCGGGGTGCTACCCGCTGAACGTGATCGCTGGGTCTAAGGGGGCTGCGGCATCGGCCTGGGCCTGGGAGGCCGTGAGACTCCCGACGGCAACCAGGCGTGCGAACACGTGCCTGCGCCTTGCGAGCGCCGCCGAGAGATGGGTGTGGGGATCGTAGGCGGAGGGGGCCTGCAGGAGGCCGGCAAGGAGTGCAGCTTGACCCCAGGTCAGCTGGGCCGCTGACTTTCCGAAGTAGTGCAATGCAGCGGTCGTGATTCCGTAGGAGCCGTCCCCGAAGTAGGCGGCGTTCAGGTACATCGCCAGGATTTGCTGTTTGGTGAAGTCGTTGTCGAGCTTGAAAGCCATGGCGACCTGCTCGGCGAGGGCCGCGGGGGAGGAGCGGCCGGGAGTGTAGAGGAGCTTCGCAAGCTGGACCTCGATCGTCGCCCCGCCGAGATTGGGGTTGGCGGTCGCGAAACCCCACGCGGCTCGGAGCGTTCCTTGGGGGTCGAGCGCAGGGTCACTGTAGAACCTGCTGTCCTCGGTCGCCAGCACCGCCTCGCCGACCTTTTGCGCCACGACTCCGTTGTCGCTCGGTGCGTGGTGCGAAGCGAGGATTGCCGCAACTTTCGACGGTGCACTTCTCGCCGAGGGGGTCACGGCGAAGAGGACTCCCCCGAGGATGGCCACGAGAAGCACCGCGACAGCTCCCGCCAACGCCATCCGCTTCAAGACACGGTGGCTGGCCCTGCGGCGATGGCCCGGCCTCGCTCGCCGGTGCAGCGCCCGGCCTCCTCCGCCTCCTCCACCACCTCTTCCAGGGCCGGCTTGCGTTTGCGACGCCGCCGTGGGGGCACCCGCTGCTCGCCTGGTAGCAACCACCCGAGCGAAACTACTGCGCAAATCGGTACCGTTGCGTTCATGCAAAGCGCCGGTCGGCTCCTCACCTCAGTAGCCGACGCCGTGCTGGAGGCCTCGATCGTCGGGAGTTTTACCCGGATCGGTTTCGACGTGAGAAGCCGAAGCAAAAAGTGGCGCGAACCACGTCGACTCGACGGCAAGATAATCATGGTTACCGGAGCCTCGTCGGGCATCGGCCGTGCGATAGCGATAGGTCTCGGCAAGCTCGGAGCCGAGCTGTGGATCACCGGCCGCAACGAGCAGCGCCTCGCCGAAACAGCCACGAGTGTGGAGTCGGCCGGCGGTAAAGCGCGCCTTGTCGTCGCTGACCTTGTCGTCGCTTCCCAGGTTGAAGACCTGGTCGAGCGCGTGGTCGCGGAAGTGTCGGTCCTAGACGGCATCGTCCATAACGCCGGGGCCCTCTTCGGCGACTACCGCCAGGCGCTCGATGGAACCGAGCTCACTGTCGCCACCCACGTGATCGCCCCGTTTCGCCTAACCGAGCTTCTCGTAGCCCACCTGCGTCCGGCGAGGTCGGTGCTGGTCACGGTGTCATCTGGCGGGATGTACACGGAGAGATTCGACTTGGCCCGACTGGAGATGGGCCCGTCGGAATACCGGGGGACTGTTGCGTACGCACGAGCGAAGAGGGCGCAGGTGGTGCTCGCATCCGAGTGGCAGCGCCGCCTCTCCCCGGCCGTGTCGAGCTACAGCGCCCACCCGGGGTGGGTGAACACCGAAGGCCTGCAGGGAGCCCTCGCAGGAATGAGCCGCCTCGGACCGCTCCTTCGTAGTCCCGACCAGGGGGCCGATACGATCGTCTGGTTGGTCGGCGAGGCACTCGTAGGCGACGACGTGCCGCAACCCGGCTTCTGGCATGACCGACGCCGACGAGGCGAGTATTACCGCCCCGGGACCCGGCCGGGACGCATTCAGGCGCTCAGCGACGGGGAGGCCCTCTGGGAGTGGTGTGCCAGTCGAGCCCGCGACGCTCGCCGGAGCTGAGCGTCGCGGATGCCGGTCGGCGAGCCGTTGGTCAAGGCGGTGCCGGAAGGCTAGCTAGAGTCTCCGACGTCAGCGAAGCTGGCCGACGAGACAGGAGAGCGTCGTGTCGGACGAACAACTGATAGCCGAGCAAGTCGTGACCCTCGAAGCGCAACGGTCCGTGACCGTGCGTATCTCGCAGCATCTCGCGGAGGACTTCTGGCGTGTCGATATCTGCGGAGGCATCGGTAACGGAACTGGACAGGTCACCACCACCGTTGCTCCCGGTGACAGCTTCCTCATGAACTTGATAGACGCTGCCATGAGCGGCGAGCAGGTTGCGTGGCGACATCTCGCCCAGTGGGGCATGCACGGCTTCAGCGGGATCTCCCGGCTTCCAGTTCCGCGCTTCGCCTGAGAACTGACGGCGGGAGCTGTCAAGTCACCGTATTGTGGTGGGCATCATGTCGATGACCGCAGCCCACGAGCCCGCAACGCCCGAGCATTCCACGTCTCGTGAGCCGTCTTCGTCGGCGCCGTCGACCGAAAGCTTCGGGTACCTGTCGGCGCGCGCTCCCGGCCGCTTCGACGTTTTACGGTCGCCTGTCAAGGCTGTGGTGCTCGAAGCGGATCGGATGGCGCAGGCAGGCCAGGCCGACCCCCAGGTTCTCTCCGCAAGCGCGGACGCCGACAGGTCGACACTTGTGGAGGCTCGAAACTTTTACGCATCGCTCGTTTCGGCGACGTCCGACGACTTTCGGGCCACCGCGGCGCTGCGTCTGTTGAACCGTGCGATCTCGGCGACCCCGGTGATAGACCCCCTCGACTGGAAGAAGCGCTGGAACCAACGTTTCCGCCGCCCGTAGGCGGCGGAGGATCGGCTAGCGACCCCGCCCTCGGAGGTCAGACTCCGCCGGCGCCCTCAGACGTCGCCCCCGACGAATCCCGATATCGTCACGCCGTAGTCGGCCAAGTCCCGAGCGAAGGCAGCCGGGTCGTGCACTAGTTCCGCGAGTCCGGCGACACCCGTTCGCGAAAGTCTTCCTTGCGCCGCCCACCTCGCGGTAACCGTACATACCGCCGCGGCTATCACCGCGGGCCTACCTGCGGACCCGACGATCCGGGTCACAGCTTCACGACCGACGAAGCCTCTCATCTCGACACGTACAGCACCCGTGAGGCCTTCCGGATGCGGCTTGCGTAGCATGGGAAGCGGGGAGGTCAGGCGGTCTCGACGGGTCGCTTCAATCCTTGCGGTGATTCGTCTCGCCGATGGGAAGGCGGGGGCAAGGAGCATCGGGTCGGCGAGGTGAGCCCGGTAGCAGTCCGCGCCTCCGACCGGCCCGGGGAACCAGACGAGCTCGCGGCCCGACCCGCCCGGCCGGCGCCTCCATGAGCCTTCCTGCCAGTCCACGGAGATCGCGGCCAGCGCGCTATGGTGACGCCTGGCGCACGTCGGGCCACCGGTGCCGGCGCTCGCTACGTGAAGTTCTTCCACTACGTCGAATCCGCCTAGGTAGTTGCTTCCTCCATCGCCGCACAGGTAGCGTGCGAGGACGCACGACAAGCCCGGCGCCATTGCGGTCCCGAGTGCCACGCTGCGCCCGCTTTGTCGGACGTGGTCGTCCATCGCCATCGTGCGGCGAAGTAAGTCCGGTTCATCGACGGGGGTTACGACGTGCCCCGACTCTGCCGGAGAAAGATGGACAAAGTGCTCCAAGAGCTCCGGCGCCGTGACGACGGTTACCTCGACGCCGAGCTCGGCCGCTTCCCTTAAGTCCGCGAACTGGACTTTCCGCCTGGACGCCAACCTCGGGCCGCTCCGATCACCGTCGAAGTGGAACGAGCCGCCCCTCTGCCTGCGGCCGCTCGGGTCCCCGACGACGACGACGGATTCCACGTCGTCGGATCCGACGAGAAACTCTACGATCCGGCTACCTACAGCTCCGGCCCCAACTACAGCGATACGCACCTGTCGGGTGTGCCCTCAGGCCAAGTCGTCGGTCGGTATCTCGCGCCATCCGCCGTGCTGGGGTGGTGTCCCGCCGGATCCACGGAGTCGGACCACGACTGCGATCACCGCCGTCACGCCGAGCGCCATCATGGACCGACGGATCATTCGCACCATCGGGATCATAGACGAGCGCATTCGTCGGTCAAGATGCCGATGGTGCTACAGCGAGCGCAAGCTGCTCCGTCGGGTTCCCGTCGGGGGACGTTCCGATCCACGTGAACTCGATCGTCGCAAACTGCAACCCGTTGGGGGTTTGCTCGACGCCGCTCAGTTTGAGGCTCGCTTGAGCCGTGACGGCTTTCCCTCCGACGATCAGGTGAACCGTCCCCCGGCCGGACGCGCTCGTGGCCGACCAGGATGTCCAGGTCACGCCCGTCACGAGGGTTGTCGCGTCTTTGGCGGCGTTCGCGCAGGTGACGAGCAGCGTCGCCGGCTCGTACGCGCCGCCTCCGCAATCGAATACGGTCGGGACCACCGCCGCCTGTCCCCCCGGCCCGGTCGTCGACGAAGCGGATGGAACGGTGCTGGTCGAAGGAACCGTGCTTCCCGACGGCGCAGTGCTAGCGGCGGGGAGTGAGGCGCCCTGCGAAGGGTTAATCGTGTCGACGCTGCTGGGACTCGATCCGCACGCTGCAAGGCACGCTGAGGAAGCAACGAACGCAGCGAAGAACACGCCCCTGCGCGACCTGCGGACGATCCCTAGCGGCATCGACGCACCCGACGGCGGATCAACGAGCTTGTACCGTTCTCATCGCGAGTGCAGCCAACGGCGTTGCGCTTATCGCCGCTACCAAGGTTCCAAATGCCAGTATCAACAGCCAATCGCTCCCGCTCGAACCTGTAAATAGATTCGGAAAAAGTACGGCGCTACCCACCGCAGCAGCGCTCGCTGCCTGAGCTAACGCGGCCCCAAGCTTTACCGGTCCCTCAAGACGGTTCAGATCACGATGCACCTGGCGCAGACGCCGCGGAGTGGAAGCGCCAGCGACGATGAACACCGTCGCGCCCCGAGCGAACCCGAACACAACACATATAAGTAGGGTCTCGTAGACGGAGTTGGCAGCCACCCCGGCAGCGATGGCGAAAGCCACCGTGACGGCAATCCCGGCAGTCATCACGTAGGTGGCGAACCCGAAACCGATCTGCCAACCGAATCCGGCTCCGTACACCCACGGCCGAAACCGTGACATCCACCCGTCGTCGACTTGTCGCCGCAACACCGGCAGGACATCTCCAAACAGCCCCAAGTCGGTTGCTGCTCCAATCGCGGCGACCGCCATGCACACGACGCCAACTGTGAGTCCGCCGGTCAGACGTGACCCCGAAGACCTTGAAACATCGAATGCAGCCCGGACGCCCAACCTTAGGATCGAGGCGAGACCGCCCAACGTGAGGCCGCCGACGCCAGCCCCGGTGACGAACCACGCCGATGTCCAAGCGAACTTTGTGCCCCGCGCGCGTTCCCCGAAGGGCGTGATGCTCGAAAGCATCGACATGCCACAAGGAGACCAAGTGGAGCGGGCGGCCGAGAAGACCGCCACGACGATTCCGAGAGGTAGGTAGATGGAGTTCACGGGTTTCTCCCGAACGTCGCGGCGTCGCCGAAGGGGAACACGGCTCCCAATTCCGAGACCATCCAGTATCCCTTCCCGGTCGGTGTGACGGCGACTGAAACTATCGGGCTAAGTAGGCTTGTCGCGCCTAGCGAGCCGTAGAAGATAGCGTCGCCGAAACTGAAGATACCCCCGTCCGAAGCGACCAGCCAATACCCTTTTCCTGTCGTTGTCGCCGCTATTCCGACGACCGGCCTTTGGAGTGCCACCGCCCCCATCGAGCCGTAGAAAGCAGCGTCACCGAAGCTGAACACCCCCCCGTCTGAGGCCACCAGCCAGTACCCGGCGTCGCCCGGGGTGGTCGCCATGCCGACTACCGGTTTGTTGAGCGCTAGGTTCCCGGTGGAGCCGTAGAACGGGGCTGCGAAGTCGAACACGCCGCCGTCCGCGGCGACGAAGCGGTACCCGCCGGATTTCGAATCCTCGGCCATTCCCATTATGGGTTTGTTGAGGGCGATGCTGCCTGTTGACCCGTCGAAGGAAGCGTCACCGAAGCTGAAAATCCCGCCGTCGGACGCCACCAGCCAGTAGCCTTTCCCGGTCGAGGTGGCGGCGACCCCCACGATCGGGCGATTGAGCGCGGTGCCGTACATCGAGCCGTAGGAGACGGCGTCGCCGAAGGGGGCGACTCCGCCAGCGGCGTCCGCCAGCCAGTAACCTTTGCCTGTAGACGTCGATGCCATTCCCACAACGAGCGGGCTCGGCGTTTGCGGGCCATCCTGGCAGGGAGCGTAATGGTCTGCCGTGCTGTCGTCTGTTTGAGAGACAGTGCCGCACGACGGATCAAGAAGCCACGGCGGGGTACACGAAACGACACGGCATGCGATCCGACCGCTGCATGCGATCTCCTGGTGGCATTGTCCGTAGCGGAACTCGGTGCAACCGACGTGCCGGTTGTCGCAGGAACCCAGCGCGCACTCGCATGTGAGGTTGTCGCACGTCGGGCAGAAGTTCCCGCCGCCGCAGCCGCACCCCTGGCATTCGCCCATACAGTCGATGTAGTAGCGGGGTCCGGCGCAGTACGCGGACCCGTCCGCTTTCCACCAACCGCCGGCGAACGTTCCCGGCGGGCAGCCGTTGATTCCGTTGTTGATCGTGCAGCAGAACTGCGTGTACCCGTCGCAGCACATGGACGTGCAATCGCAGCCTGTACCCGGCACGCATTCACAAATGAATCCGTAGGCGTTTCCGGGTTTCAAAAGCAGGTCGACCGGAGCAACTGTCATCGCCGCGGCTGCGACCGTCGCCCTGGCCAGAAAGCCTCGCCGTGATGTGCGCGCCAGCAGGAAGTCGGCGACTGGCCGGGCAACGTCGAGTTTCACGACTTAACCGGAGAATCCACTACGAGGTCCGAACCGACGGTCTCGTCCAGATCAGGTAGGCGAGCCACGCGATGGCCGCGCTCACGACGACCATGGCTGCCCCTGCCCATGGCTGACCCTTGAAGAGTTCAGCGGTGTTGCGCGGCGGACGCGCAGCCCACCAGACGGCGCAGCCCGCAGCGCCCAGGTCGAGGAGCAGGTGGATGAGCCCAGGTTTGCTGTCCGGGCGCCCGAAACATCCGCACGAGGCGAGCAGCCAACCTTTGATGAGCGCCAATCCCACGAACGCCGCGAATCCTGCGTACGCTGCCGCCACCAGGGACCCGGTCAAATGCCCCGGTACAGCAAGTGCGGCGGCCGCTAGCGCCACCTCTCCGGTCGCTGCGAGCCGGACCAACCATCGCTGCGACGGCCAACCCGCGATCCGCAGAGCCCTCGACGTGTCGTCGGGCTTGGCGATCTTGGCGACGCCCGCGGCCGCGAGCACGCCGAGGGAGGCAACGAAGACGGCAGATGTCGGTTCGAGCGTGCTCACGTTAGCGGTTGCACTTGGAACGAGCCGATGAGCTGGTTAGCGGCGGCAGCGAGTGCGACTCTCGCCGAGACGGAGCCGATCACCGAGTAAAGGCAGAAACTTCGCCCCGCGATCGTGAAGAATCGTTGGACGCCGGCCTGACCTTGGACGGTGCGTTGAAGTTGGCGTGGCCGGTACGACTCCGCGGTGACTGCCGGCACTACGTCCGTCGTCGGGAAGAGGGCCGATCCTGCGGCCTGCGGACCGAACTCGAGGAAGGCGACGAACACGTCCGTCGATCCCAGCGTCTCCACTATCCCCCCGCCGTAGTCACCTCGCTGGGATGGGATCGCCACGGTGGCGGCTTGGGCAACTGGATGGGTGGTCTCTCCCTGCGTCGACGGTCGGCGGTAGATGACCGCCTCCCAACCAGTCGGGACGGTCATGGACAGACCGAACCCTGAGACGGTTGCGGTCATTCTCCGCTTGCGCTGTCCGCTATCGAGGTCGGGTACAGCCTCGGGTCTCCAGGCTCGATTCCTGCGCTGCGCAGCTGGCGGTCGACTATGTCGTCACGGCGCCGGTCCGCGCTAGACCGGCCACCGCGGGCTCGGCCAGCCTGGGAGGGGCTTGTCGTGCCGTCCGCGACTGCGTTCGCCACGAGGACCTTCACCTCTTCCCATCCAGCGGCGACTCCTTCACCGACCACCCGTGAGCCCGGACCTGACACGTAGACGAAGTACGGCGCGTAGGGGATGTCGTAGTGTTCCCACGCTTCACTCGACATGACGACAGGCAGGTCGCCTGCAAGGTTGGCGACAGTTCCAGGCGACTCCGCCTCGCTCCCGCGTGTCACTGCTACTAGGCGGGCGCCCCCCGGAACTTGCACCGACGCGGACCTGAAAGTGTCCCAGAATCCGCGGCACGTGGCGCAACCGGAGGTCAGGAAAGCGATCAGCGTGTCGTGGCGTACCCCGGCGACGGCCAAGCTGATTGCGTCCCCGCGCGGGGTGACCCCCGTCAGGTCGATTACGTCGGTGTCGGCTGGTCGCTCGGGAGTCGGCCTTATCCCCGGAGGTCCCGCCCTCCCCGGGGCACCGACCCCGACCCACCCGGCATCAGCGGAGTGTCCCGGGCGTTCGCGCCCCGGGTTCATATCGACGCCCATCTGGTGCAAGGTGCGCAGCACTTCGGCGTGGCCGCGAAGCAGGCCCGCCACCAAGACGCCGAGGAGGCCGACAGCTACCGCAAGCCCGACGACGAGGACGGTCAAACCGTAAGGTCTTTCGCCGGATCTGCGAAGGGCGCCACAATTGCCATCATAGGACCCGGCGGATTCCTGGAATGGCGGCTCAGGCGAACAGCCCGTCGCCGATCCCCTCTGCGACGCCGGACTCGTCGAGGTCTAGGAGTTCGGGGTAGACCTCGAAGTTGTCCTCCCCCGGGTACGCGGCGGCTCGCCGGTACGGCTCGAGCGACGAGCGGCTCCAGATCGCGGGGTAGCGGTCATGCGGTCGCGTGCCGAAGGTTGGGTGCTCGAAAGTCCGCCACATGTCTCGGGCGCGAAGCTGCGGGTCCGACATGAGGTCAGCGGCGTTCTGGACCCGTCCTGCTGGCACCCCGGCCTCTTGAAGCAGCTGCTGCGCCTGCTCGGCATTCTGATTGCGCACCCATTCGGCGACGAGCTCGTCGACCTCCGCACGTCTGATCACTCGCTCTGCGTCGCTCGACATCCAACCGCTTGTCTCCAGCCCGGTCGCCGACACGAGTCGAGCCCAGTCCTCGTCGCTTCGGCAGGAGATCGCAAGCCAGACCCCGTCGGCGGCCGGGTAGCAGTCGTTCGGCGCCATCGGGTCAAGGAAGTCTGCGTTCCCGGCGGGCTCCGCCTCACGGGCGTTCGAGAGAAAATCAACCAGCGCCGGCCCGATCAGGTAGCCGCCGGTCTCCATCTGGGAAATGTCGACGTGTTGGCCTGCTCCGCTCCGGTCGCGCTCGTCGAGGGCTGCCAGGATGGCGAAAGCCGCAGAGAGTCCGGCGGCGTGGTCGTTCAGCGAGAAGCCCGGACCGATGTCGCCGCGCCCGGGAGGATTGGTGAGATAGGTGAGTCCGCAAAGGGCGTGGATCGTGGGAGCGTAGGTGACCAGGTTGGACCAAGGCCCGCTGTGGCCGCACCCTGACATCGTCACGTAGACGAGGCGGGGATTCCACACCTTGGCATTCTCGTAGGAGATACCCCAGCGGTCGAGGACCCCAGCCGAAAAATTTTCGATCAGCACGTCGCTCGCAGAGACGAGCTTGCGTATGACGTCTGGAGCCTTCTCGTGCTTCATGTTGAGCGTCACCGCCCGCTTCGAGCGGTTCCACGTGTAGAAATACGGGTGCGTCGGGTCGTTGACCGTCGTGGCCCGCTCCTGCGTCTGCACCTTGACGACGTCAGCCCCGAGGTCGCCGAGCAGCCTTGTGCACATCGGGCCAGCGAGCACGTGGCTCAAGTCGAGCACGCGCAGCCCTTCGAGGGGCTTACCGCCCTGCTCGCGGGTTTCGGTCACTGGCGCTCGTCGCTGCCACCGCTCATCGAGGAACTCGTCGATCCGCTCGACGGCGAGGCGCTTCGAGGGTACGGGAGGAGCCGATGGCGTGCGCTCGAAGCGTGCCACGGGCCCGGGTAGCGTCACCCGCGGGCCGTCCCAGGCGACGTCGCGGAGGAATCCCCTATACGCATGTTGGGGGTTCGCCGCCACCTGGGCCACCGTCTGGACTTCGGCGAAGGCGATGTGGCGCGACTGAGCCTCGCGAAAAAGCTCAGCGGCGTACTTGCCGGACGCGAAGTTCGCCACGACCTTCATAACGCTGTCGAGGTCGGCGACGAGCTCTGCGAGCGGTTTCGTCGCCAGCTCGACGGCCTCTGGGAAGCCCTCCTCGAGCATCCACTTGAGCAACCCCGCAGCGTTCGGTGTCGGCGTCACCATCTCCCAGCCCTCGCGTGCGGGCACCACCTTGTACGCGCGTATCCAGTGCAGCGAGCCTTGGCGCTCTGCAATTCTCGGGTAGGGAAGGACGTCGTCGAACCAGTACTGGAACATCAGCTGCTCGACTGTCGTACACACCGCCTCGTGTATCGCGACGTCTACAAGTTCGCCCGTACCACGACGACGTGCCACACGAAGCGCTGCGAGACCGCTGATCGCCGCGACGAACCCGGCCACGTTGAAGGCCTGACGGCCCCAAGGGTTGAGGGGCTTCTCGGGTAGACCCGTAAGAGACATCACACCTGCGAGCGCTGCGGACACCAAGTCGGTCGTCTGCCAGTGCGCGCGCGGTCCGCTACGGCCGAACGGGGTTAGGGAAACCTGCACCAACTCGGGATTGATCCTGGCAAGGTCGCCATGATCGATGCCGAGACCAGCTAGCCGGCCCGGCGGTTCCGTCTCGATGACCAGGTCAGCCCGCGCGCAGATGTCCCGGTATGTGTCTCGCCCTTCTGGCGTGCCGAGGTCCAAGGCGGCACTGACCTTCGAGTTGTCGTACCACCAGTCGGCAAGGCCCCCTACGCCGTCGGCTTGCGCGTCAACCATCGTTGGACCGCTCGTCCCGGTTCCCAAACGGAGAACGCCAGCCCCTGACTCGGCAAGAAGCTTCGTCGCGAAACGGCCGCTGTCGTTTGTCAGGTCAACGACTCTCAGGCCTTCGAGTGGACCTCCAGTCATTTGTCCTCCCTCGGTAGGCGTAGGTAGTGGCGCCGTTCGAAGTTAGCGAGTTTCGCGGGTGGGCACCCATGCGCCACAGTGGTGTCGTGGCAAACAACGACGGCCGGCGATCCCCGGCGGCCGCTGACGGGGGATCCTCGCCGAGCCTTTTCGAGCACGCGCTGGCAGAAAACCTCCGAGCGAGAGGGCCACTTGCCGCCAGGCTGCGGCCTCGTCGTCTCGAGGACGTCGTCGGCCAGGACCACCTTCTGGGCCCGAGAGGAGTTCTCCGGGCGCTCGTCGACACCCGACGCCTGACGTCGCTGATCCTGTGGGGTCCTCCCGGCACAGGAAAGACGACGATCGCCCGGCTGCTCGCAGACTCCGTCGGCTCCGCCTTCGAAGCGCTGAGCGCCGTGACGGCCGGAGTCAAAGACGTGCGGGACGCGACGGAGCGGGCCCGGGGGCGCCTCGGCGAAACGTCGATCGCGACGGTGCTACTCGTCGACGAGGTGCACCGTTTCTCCAAGTCCCAGCAGGACGCGTTGCTTCCAAGCGTCGAGGACGGCACGCTCACCCTCGTCGGTGCCACGACAGAAAACCCTTACTTCGAGGTCAACGGACCCCTACTCTCGCGCTCCACCTTGCTGCGCCTGGAACCTCTAAGTGAGCCGGCTTTGAAGTCCCTTCTCGATCGGGCTCTCAGCGCTGAGGATGCGACGATCACCCCCGACGCCGCAGATGCCCTGGTCGGCTCGGTCGGTGGTGACGGTCGAGCCCTTCTCACGACCCTCGAAGTGGCGATCGCCGTTGCGGGCGACTCGCGCCATGTGAAGCTGGGCGACGTGGAGACCGCCCGCTCTGCCAGGGCGATCACCTGGGGCAGAGACGACCACTACGACGTGGTGAGCGCCTTGATCAAGTCGATCAGGGGGTCCGACCCCGACGCGGGCCTGCACTGGCTCGCGAGGATGATCGTCGCTGGGGAGGACCCGCGTTTCATCGCGCGGCGTCTGGTCGTGCTCGCTAGTGAGGACATCGGCATGGCGGACCCGACGAGCCTGCTCGTGGCTACAGCTGCCGCGCATGCGGTCGAATACGTGGGTCTTCCCGAAGCGCAGCTGAATCTCGCTCAAGCTGTGGTTCACCTGTCGATGGCCCCGAAATCCAATAGGACGGCGCTAGCGGTCTGGTCGGCGCTCGAAGATGTCCGCGCTAGGCCTGCGGGTCCGGTTCCCGCACACCTGCGCGACAGTCATTATGCGGGTGCTTCCAAGCTCGGCCACGGGGAGGGCTATCTCTATCCCCACGACTTCGACGGCGGTTGGGTCGGGCAGCGCTACATGCCCGAAGTCCTAGACGGACGGCGTTACTTCGAGCCGTCGTCCCAAGGCGCCGAGAAGGACCTTACGACCCGCAGCGGGTCAACCCGGTCTGCGGCTGGCCCAACGCAGAGCCCTTCCGGCGAAGCGGGTTGAAGGACGGAGCGTCCACAGTCCGACGGCGGCTATAGCCGCGAGGGCGGGGAGAGGACTCTGCAGGCCTGGGGGGAGTAGGACGTATCCGAGTACGGCGGCCCCAACCGCCATTAGAGCAACCGTAGCGGTTATCTCGCTGCGGAGGACTCTCCTGACGTCCCATCGAGCGTTTCGGCGCTCCTTGCCCGGGGCTGTGAGCATGGCCACGAAGAGGACCCCGCTAAGCGCGGCTCCGAGGGCGATGCGCATCGGCGAGGCCACGTCAGGGGTCACCAACACCCAGCTTGCGACACCGGCGAACGCCAAGGTCAGTTCGCTTGCCCCGACGAGCAGAAGTGCGGCCTCCGCCAGGAGCAGATAGGAACTCCAAAGGATCGGACTTGCCAACAGGCTCGCAAGTATGAGCAGGCCTAGCACCTGCTTGTCGGCGAATTGGTGCCGTCGGCTCCAAAGTAAGGCAAGGCCCGCAGCGACGAGCAGCGGTGCGATCGTCGTCGCCAGCGGGACTGCAACTCCGAGGCCGCTCAGCAGGGAGGCGAGCGACCAGCTGTGGGCCACCTCGTTTCGCTCCAGGACTCCCAGCATCGCAAGATAGCCGCTTGGTCCGACAGGGCCGACGATGATCCCTGCGCCGATCAGGAAGGCAGCGGTGAGCGACGCCACGACAGCGCTGCGGTATCGCTTCGTGACTATCGGCCAGATGACGAGCGGCAGGAGGAACAACTTGCCCGCACCGATCAGGCCTATCAGGACGCCGGCGATGATCGGATGCCTGTCCCTGCATCGCCAAGCGAGTCCAAGACCGAGCATCAAAAAGGCGTTGATCGTGCCCATCTGCAGGCCGACGATCGTCGTGGCGCTCGCCAGCACCAAGACCGGCACGAGGGGTTCGCGCCGACCGAGCAGGCGGCAGCCGCCGACGACCGCCGCCACGGAAGCGACCTCGCAGAGAACCTCCCCAATATGCAGAGGGAGCAACGCGACAGGAGCGAAGATCCACGCCACGAACAGCGGGTAGACGAAGGCGTGCCCGGTAAGAAAGATGCTCGAGCCGACAGGGGCGTACGGGCTTGCCCCGTCGAGGATGGCTCGGCCTGCCCGGATGAACACGAGCAGGTCGAAAGGTGGGAGCAGGTTGGCGAAGAGGGCAGCGGCGAGTCCTGTCAAGGCAAGGCTCGGAATGCAGTAGCGGACGCCGCTACGAAGCCGGCCGAGTCGATTCAGTGAAGTCGAGGCCATGGCGTTGTGGGCTAGATCGAGGTCTTCGAGGGGTTGGATGAAAGGTGACGAGGGGCCATCTGCCCAGCCAGCATATTTTCCGACGGCGTTTCCGCGGGGCGCGCCCGCGCAGAGTTCGGGTTCTTTTCTCCAAGGCTTTTCCAAGGCGAAAGTCAGAAGATCCCAAAGGATGTCTAAGTTCCCGCTCAGGGCCGCGAACGATCATCAAATAGTCGAAGCGGTGCCGGTGCTGCCGGCCGACGTCCATTGCAACTAACGAAAGGATGTAAAAAAATGACCGATCAGCCTTACGATCAGCCCTTCGAGTCCCCTAAACGCCCGAAGCGGAGAGTGTCTCGAGCGGCCGCCACGGTTGGCCTCACCGCCCTCCTCGGCTTCGGGGGTGCCGGCGCAGCGTTCGCTCTGTCCGGCTCTCCTTCGACGCACAGTTCCGCGGCGTCGCTGGCGACAACCACCTCCGGCTCCTCGACGAGCTCCTCGTCCAGCTCTTCAGGGACCTCCTCGGGCTCGACGTCCACACCGGCTCCCCTTGGACCTCGCAGGCACTTCGGTCCTGGTTTTGGTGGATTCGGTGGCCCGATGATGGGCGGCAATGTCCTGCACGGGGTGTACACCGTCAAGACGGCGTCGGGCACCTACCAGACGGTCGAGAGCCAAGTCGGAACCGTCAACTCGGCGTCACCAACGTCCATCACGGTAACGAGCGCCGACGGTTACAGCCACACCTACGCAGTAACCTCCTCAACCCTCGTCGACTCACAGGCGAACGGGATCGGCGCAGTAGCGGCTAAGGACACGGTACGCATCAGCGCGCTAACCCAGTCCGGAACCGACACGGCAACGTCTATAACCGACACAACCAAGATCGGCGCGAGCAGGACCGCTTTCGGCTTCGGGCCCCCGCCCGCCGCTTCCACGTCCAGCGGGGCTGCCGCCTGATCCAATGCACGAGCTGCCTCTCAACTGGCAGCCGGCCTCAAGACCTGGCCTCGTGGCTACGCCCGCTTCGCGCCTGGGTGATTCTTCGACTGGAGGGTCACCCGGGCAACGCGGACATTGCCCCGTTCGGGGAATCGGGGATCAGTCGGAAGGAGTTTGGTCGCTCGGGCGTTCCAGCGAACCACCGTGTGCGCCCGGCTCCCACGATCGGGCGTCAACGACGCCCGATCGGCCTTCAACATCGCCGGATCGGCCGTAGGGGAAGCGGTGCACCTGTCCCGCAAGGCGGTGGCCGACGAGCCTAACGAAAAGACGGCGAACCGGGGCTAGCATCAGGCTTAGCCCGAGGGCGTCTCCGACGAAGCCCGGTATGGCGATCAGGGTGCCCCCGAGGAAGACCACGAAGCCATCCGTTATCTCAGCAGTCGGCACTCCGCCAGCCGCCAAGCGCTGCTGCGTATGGGCGATGACCCCAAGTCCCACCCGGCGGACTATGACCGGGCCGAGGGCGCTCACACCAAATAGGAGCAGAAGGGCCCACAGGACGCCGATCTGGGAGGCCACAGCGACGAACGCGCCGATCTCAGAGGCGACGAATACGACCGCTCCTAGCAGGACCACACTTAAGACTACTGTTGAAAAAGTCGAACTCCGACTCGGAGGTGTCGAATGTCCATAGAACCCGCCCGACGCAGTCATCCGATGGTCAAGGCCGCGATTGCGGGCACTGCAATCGCGGTCGTGGCGCTGTTCGCGCTTTCCGCGGTTGACGCGGTGGTCGGCATCGTTTGGACAGTCGTCAAGTTGACTCTTCTTGTGATAGCCGTCGGAGGTGTCGCTCGCCTCCTATGGGGCAGGGCTCGCCGAGGTTAGGAGTTAGGGGCAGTGCGAGCGAGCGGCGAGATCGGACGCTGATCGAGCCGCACGGCTGTGACCCCCGGTCCGGGACCCGGAATGGGCCGCCGGACCGGGGGTCAGTTGCTGGCAGGGCCCTACCGGTCGGAAGGACCCCTTGGCGGAGGGAGTGGGATTTGAACCCACGGTGCCCACTGGACACAACGGTTTTCGAGACCGTCCGATTCGGCCGCTCTCGCATCCCTCCGGACGGGTGAAAGCATACGACGTTGCGCCCCGGGTTGTCCACGAGGGCAGCGTTCGTCTGTCAGTCCTGCGCCGCGCTAGGGTAATCGTCAGGCGATGGAGTTCGCCTTTAACCGCCTGCCGGGCTGATGACTCCTACTCACCGAATCGTTCAGCCCGGAGAGTCGAAATGCGATCGTCGTCAGCCTCAAGCCTAAGGACGAACGGTCAGTGCCCAGGTCGATCGAACAAGGGCTCCGCACAGCGATGACAAGCGGGGGTGCTCGCAACCGGGAGACGCCGAGGCGACAGGGGTTCGCCTGGCCCCGGCCGGGGATCTTGCTGGCGGTCGGCGCAGGTGGGGCGATCGGCGCCGGACTGCGCTACGAGGTGGCCCTCGCCTTGCCGACACGGCCGGGGACCTTCCCGATGTCGACGTTCGTGATCAACATCAGCGGCAGTTTCGCTCTCGGAGTGCTCCTCTGTTTCCTCGAGGAGCGCTGGCGTCCGAGCGAGTACCCGCGGCCGCTCGTGGGTAGTGGCGTCATCGGGGCCTACACCACCTGGTCGACGTTCATGGTGGAGGCAGACCAACTATTCCAGCACGGGCACGCCGTGACGGGGGTCGCGTACCTGACCGGATCTCTTTTTTCCGGTCTGGCTGCCGTGTGGGCGGGGGTCGTCGTTGCGAGGATCCGGTGGGGGCACCGCGCCGGGCGGCCAATGCGGCAGGTCCAGCAGGTCCAGCAGGCTGAGCGCCCGGCCGCGTCGCAACCTGCCCTGGTGTCGTCGCGTTCAGACTCATCACCTCCTTTCGAGGCGCCATCAGTCGGTGCCGCGGAACGCCATCAGCGCCTCAGCATCTTGATGACAGAAGCGGACCGCTACGGCCGCGTGCCGTTGTACGTGGAACTAGTCGACAGGGCACGTCGGGCGGGACTCGCGGGAGCAACCGCTATCGCTGGCGAGCAGGGCTTCGGGTACTTGAGCCGCCCTCATGCCAGCCACCTCCTTCGGTCCGCCGATGACATCCCGATTGAGGTGATGGTGATCGACAGCGCTGAACGAATCGAAGAGTTCATCCCCGAGATAGCAGACCTCGTGGCGGGGCGGGTGGTAGTACGTCGCGACGTGCAGGTAGTTTCGGACCGCTCGCCGGCCAGGGAGGGGAGGAAGCCGTGATCACGCTGCTGGAAGTCGGCTTGGGTGGTCTCATCGGAGCGCCCGCCCGCTACGTTGTGGACCAGTACGTCACTTGGCGAACCGAGGGAGCGTTTCCGTGGGGGACTTTCGTGATAAACGCAGGCGGGGCGTTGCTGCTCGGCTTGATTGCCGGACTCGTCTCGTACCACCACCTCGGCCCCGTTCCAGTTGCCATCGTAGGCACCGGTTTCTGCGGTGCGTACACCACCTTCTCCACCTTCACCTTCGAGACGATCCGCCTCATCGAGGAAGGCGAGATGAAGCCTGCAATCGCTAACGTTGCGGGATCGGTGGCCGTCGGGCTCCTCGCTGCTGCAGCGGGTATAGCGGTGGCGGCGTTGGTCTAGAATGTGACGCCATAAAAGCAAAGCTGCTCTGCGTCTACATATCAGAGGGGGATCGCTTCGAGCACCGTTCCCTCGCAGATGCCATAGTTCAAGTTGCCAGAAATCACGGCGCCGCCGGTGCCACTGTCATCCGGGCTATCGAGGGTTTCGGGCACTCTGGCAGAATCGAAACCACCCGCCTGGTGTCGTCGTCGGACAACCTGCCTGTCATCGTCCAGGTCCTCGACCGAGCCGGATGCATCGAAGCTGTCCTGGCGGAGATCAATCCAATGGTCAAAGAAGGGCTCCTCACGGTGGAAGACGTCGAACTGTACGACCGTGGAATAGCAGCGGGCTAGCGTCTCAGCCATGGGTTCGCCGTATGAGAAAGGGGCAGTGGAGGTCGCCGACGGCGTGTGGGCCTACCTCCAGCCGGACGGCAGCTGGGGATGGTCCAATGCCGGCCTGGTCCGCGGGTCTGAGGGATCGCTCCTCGTAGACACGCTTTTCGACCTGAAACTGACGGCGGAAATGCTCGCCGAGTTGAGAAGAGTGGCTACACCGGCTGCCCCGATCACAACGGTCGTCAACACTCACGCCAATGGCGATCACTGCTACGGGAACTCACTGGTCGCCGGGGCGCAGATCATCGCGTCCACAGCTTGCGCCGCGGAGATGGCAAAGTCGCCGGCTTCCGAGCTCGCCGAGATGATGGCCCACACGTCCGAGATGGGGGCGACAGGGCGGTTCTTGGAGCGGATCTTTCGTTCTTTCGATTTTAATGGCATCGACCCCGTCGCCCCAAGCGCGACCTTCGACGGAGAGCTCGAGCTCCAGGTCGGGGACCGCCCGGTTCGCCTTATGGAAGTCGGCCCGGCTCACACCGGCGGGGACGTCGTCGTGTACCTGCCCGACGAGCGGGTCGTCTTCACCGGCGACATCGTCTTTCACGGAGGTCACCCGATCGTTTGGGCCGGCCCGGTCGCTAACTGGGTCGACGCGTGCAAGAGGATCGCAGCTCTAGACGTCTCCGTCATCGTGCCGGGCCACGGCCCGTTGGCCGGTCCGTCGGTGCTCGACGACCTGGTCGGCTACTTCGAGTGGTTGACCGCCGAGGCGTCGGATCGTTTTCACGCCGGGATGAGCGCGCCTAACGCGGCCGTCGACATCGGTACGGGGCCGTATTCGGGGTGGACCGACGCCGAGCGCATGGCGGTAAATGTGCGCGCCGTCTACCGGGATCTTGGCGCAAGCCTGGAGATGCGGCGTGGAAACGGGGGGTCAGTGTTCGACGCGATGGCCGGTATGTACTGGCGGACGAACAGCTGAGTTACCGGCACGCGGGAGTGGCCTCGACTGGAAGCTAGCGTCTATGCGATGGGCGACCACAAGCAACGTCAGGGAATCTCGCCGGAGCGCGTAGCCGACAGCAGCGAACCGGCCAGCTCGAAGCGGCCGGCCGTATGGTGGCAGGACGCAGTGATGTATCAGGTCTACCTGCGCAGCTTTGTCGACACGACCGGCGACGGGGTGGGAGACCTTCCCGGGGTGCGGTCACGCCTTGAGTACATCCGAGGTCTCGGCGTCGACGGAATCTGGATCAATCCTTTCTACAGGTCACCACAACAAGACGGCGGTTACGACGTGGCCGACTATTTCGACGTTGACCCGGTTTTTGGCGACATCGAGGATTTCGACGGACTGCTGAACGAGGCCCACGCCATGGGCATGCGAGTCCTCGTCGATTTGGTTCCCAATCACACTTCGTCGGCGCACGAGTGGTTCCAGGCAGCGCTCTATGCGCGACCGGGCAGCAGAGAACGGGACAGATATATTTTTCGGCCGGGGTCAGGACCGACGGGCGTCGTGCCGCCCAACAACTGGCGAAGCGTGTTCGGCGGACCAGCGTGGAGCAGAGTTTCCGACGTGGTTCAAACGACCGGCGGTGCGCGCAGTGATGTCGGCGAACTCCCCGCCGAAGCTGCTGTCGAACTGGCCGATACCTTAACCACGCGCCCGGATAGCGCGGATAGCGACTGGTACCTCCATCTGTTCGCCCCAGGTCAACCCGACCTCAACTGGCAAAGCGACGAAGTGACAGAATACTTCGACGAAGTCCTCCGCTTCTGGTTGGAGCGAGGAGTCGACGGGTTTCGCATAGACGTCGCCCACGGGATGCTCAAGCACCCGGACCTCCCCGACCTCGACGAGCCTCCGGTGCTAGCGAACGACGACCACCCTTATTGGGACCGCGACGCGGTTCACGACATCTACCGACGCTGGCGGAAAGTGCTGGACAGCTATCCCGGCGAGCGGGTGTTCCTCGCCGAGGCATGGGTGAAAAGCCCGGCACGCCTAGCTCGCTATCTGCGACCGGACGAGCTTCACATGGCGTTCAACTTTGACTTCCTCAAATGTGACTGGGACGCTGACGCATTCCGCGAGACGATCTCGTCGACGTTGGCGAACCTAGCGGAGGTCATGGCTATCCCGACGTGGGTACTATCAAACCACGACGTCGTTCGTCACCCAACCAGATACGGGGGAGGCGAGGTGGGTGTCGAGCGGGCGCGTGCCGCGCTCTTGCTCATGCTTGCGCTTCCCGGGGCGGTGTTCCTATATCAGGGCGAAGAGCTCGGCCTGCCCGAAGTGCTCGACCTGCCCGACGAGGTTCTCCAGGACCCGACCTTCATACGCACCGGGGGCAAGGTCCGAGGCAGGGACGGCTGCCGCGTGCCGTTGCCTTGGGACGTGAATGGGCCGTCGTTCGGATTCTCCACGGGCGAAGCTTGGCTCCCGCAGCCTTCCTCGTGGGCGAAGCTTTCGGTCGAGGCCGAGAACGCCGACGAGAAGTCGACGCTCAACCTCTACCGTCGGGCCATCGGCGAGCGAGCAAAGCTCGGCGCGCTTCGAAGTGATATCGGACTCGAGTGGCTGGACGGGCCGCCGGGCGTGGTTGCCTTCACGAGGGGCGGCCGATTTTGCTGCGTCGTCAACTGCTCAGACGATCCGCAGGAGATCCCGCCCGAAGCTATCGCTGTCGGCCCTGTCGTGATTGCGAGTTTCGAGCTCGACCGTGGCGCCGCTCCCGGCGACGCCGTTCCATGCGAGGCCGCGGGCGGTGAAGCCGCCAAGATGGCGATACCTGGGAATGCCGCCTTGTGGTTCGCCGCACCTAGCGGCTCAGCGCCTTGACGCGAAGAACTCCGAGAGCATCGTGGAGCAGTCATCTGCCAGGACGCCACCGCGGACCTCGACCTCGTGGTTGAGGCGGGGGTCGACGCACAGATTGTAAAGCGATCCGCAGGAGCCTGCCTTCGGGTCAGGCGCACCGAAGACGACACGGTGGACGCGTGCCGCGACGAGCGCCCCGGCGCACATCGGGCAGGGCTCCAAGGTGACATAGAGCGTCGACCCGTTAAGTCTCCAGCTTCCGAGCTTCATGGCGGCGTCACGCAAGGCGAGGATCTCAGCGTGTGCAGTCGGGTCGCCCAGCTCTTCACGTCGATTCGCGGCGACAGCGAGGATACGAGACCCGTCGCCGTCGATCCCTCCCGGAGTCCGTTCGGGATTACTCAAGGCGACTTCCCCCCCGACGACAGCCTCCGCTCGGAGAGCGCCTCTGACGACAACCGCCCCGACTGGAACCTCCCCGCGCGATGCGGCCTCACGAGCGGCCTCGATGGCCAGACGCATGAAGACCTCGTCGTCGAAAAGATCGAGTGAGTTGGGTTGCATCAGCGACAAACTAGTTGCACCGAGCTGAGTCGACCCTAACCGTCACCCTTGTTCGTGGTAGCCGATCAAGGGCGGCGGCCGCCGAAAATCGCGTTGTCGAGGTCCTTCCAATACACGTCGACCGCATCGAAGCCGGCTTCCTCAAGCCAACGCAGCTGCGGCTCGAGCGGGGAGATGTAGCGGATGTGGTTCTCCCAGCGCTTGAGCTGCTCAGGCGTTCGATTCGCACGGGTTGCCGCAGCAGAGGGATCTCGCCGGTCGCTGGCACGCTGCCAGGCGTCGGCGATCTCCGGCGACGTGGCGCCGACAGGGTCATAGTTCAGATACCAGCCACCTGGGGCGAGGTTGTTGCATATTTCGTAAAAAAGCTGTCGCTTGCGTTCGTCCGGCACGTGATGCACGCACAGCGAACTGATTACGGCATCAGCGGGGGCCGGAAGGTCGCCGGGCCAGCCCGGTTGCTCAAGGTCCATCGTCACATAGCGGTAGCGACCTTCGTAGGGAGCCAGCGCTGCGTTGCCTTCCGACATCATCTGCGGGGAGAAGTCGGCGAGCACCGCCTGCGCATTGGCGAAGTGGTCGAGCACCGCGCGGCTCGCTGCCCCTGTACCGGCGCCGAGGTCGACGAAGGTGAAGCTGTCAGCTTCGTCGAAAGGAAGAAGTTCGACCATGACCTGGCGATGCACGCTTCGTGTTCGTTCGCGCTCTGCTGAAGTTGCTACCCAGTCGGCGACCTGGCGCTGATCAGTCCAGATGGCCGCGTTGTTCTCTGCCGGATCGTGCTTGGCCGGATCGTGTTGCGCTGACATCCCCGTGACTGTAGCGGTCAGGCCAGAATTCGCATCGGCAGGCTTCGAGGGCCTCGAACCTGGCCTTTCGACCATGTCACCGAATCAGGATCGGACAGCTCGAAATCGGGGTACCGAGAAATCCATTCCTCGAGGGCAACCCGGAGTTCCATTCTCGCGAGGTTGGAGCCAAGGCAGCGGTGGATACCGAGCCCGAAGGCCGAGTGGCGGTTCTCCTGACGGTCGAGGATGACGCGGTCGGCGTCGGGGAACACCTTCTCGTCGCGGTTTGCCGAGGGAAACGGCAGGAGAAGCCAGTCGTCTTTGTGAAGGCGCTCCCCGTTGAAGTCGAAGTCGTCTATCACCAGGCGCGCCATGGTCACCGGAGCGTAAGCACGGAGAAACTCCTCGATAGCTGTCGGCCACAGCGATGCGTCCGAGGCAAGAGCGCGCCGGTCTTCGGGATGGCTCGCCAGATGCCACAGGGACGCGCCGATGGCCGACCAGGTGGTGTCGATCCCGGCGACCATGAGGAGGATCATCGTCCCGCGTACGTGTTCAATCGCGAGCTTGTTCCCGTCGATCTCGGCGTCGAGCAGGAACGAGGTGAGGTCGTCGCGTGGGTGGACCCGGTGCGCCTCGATCTGCTTGTTGAGGTAGGTCTCGATCTCTCCTTGCATGAACATGTCGAGGCGCTCCTCGCCGGGCATGTCCACTTTCTCGAGGACCTCGGTGATGAACTGACGGAAGATGTCGGCGTCCTCGAGCGGGAACCCGAGCATGCCGACTATGACGCCGACCGGGATGTGGCGCGTGTAGTCGTCTGCTGCGTCGAACTGCGACCTGCCTGACGTCGAGTCGAGAAGCTCACGGCAGAGTTTGCGGACCATCGGCTCGAGCGCTGCGATTTTCTTCGGCGCGAATGCCGGGAGGAGCATCCGGCGGGCGATCGCGTGGAACGGCGGGTCGGACGTTATCGGCGGCGCTACGCCGATCGGCGCCGGCAGGTCAAGCTCGCCTGGACGCAGATTGTCCACGACGACCGCACGCGACGTGAAGTGCACTGTGTCGTAGGCCACCTCCGAAACCAGCTCGTGGGTGCTCGGAAACCAGGTACCGCCGTAACGGTCGCTGTGAGCTATCGGGCAGCGAGCGCGGAGGTCCTTCCAAATCGGGTAAGGGTCGTGCACCCAGGTGGGGTCGGTGTGGTCGAAGTCCGTCTCCCAGTTCTCTACCGGGGTTTGCCGTCCGCTCATTGCCCTACCTCCGTGACGGTGATCGCGAACTCTGGACAGTTCGAAGCGGCGCTTCGCGCCTTCGTTGCCAAGATGTCGTCAACGACGCCGTCCCCGATCACTACAGCGTTGCCCAGCTCGTCGACGTCGAAGATCTCCGGTGCGATGGCGAAGCACCGGTTGTGCCCCTGGCAGCGCTCTGCGTCCACGGCCACTTGCAGCTTGCTTGAGGTCATCGGGCTGAGTTCTCAGGGGTCATCGGGCAGCTCCTTGCAGCATCGCGTGTGCCTTGCGACACGATAACTTAACACCGTTTATTTTACTTTGTTGAGGGCTCCCATCACGTTTGATGGCAGAGTCCGACCTTATGTCGCCCCTTGCTCAGTAGGGAGGGCCAAATCCGCTGGAACCGTCCCCGCGCCCGCCCGCAACCGTCAGAAATGGTCAGGATCTTCAAGTTGAAAAACTTTTGTATCCGAAAGTGCGTCTTCTGGGCGAGGGCTGGTACAGGATCTTTTGCGAACGAAATATCGTGTACCAAAAAGTGCGAAAAGACGCTTCAAATGGTCAGACTGTGTCCGGCACCCAAAGATCCTGACCAAATCGAACGATTCTTGCGATCGACCGACGGCCACCCCGGCCCGTCAACCAGTGTTGCGCAGCCCTGCAGCGATGCCGTTCACGCACAGCAGCAGGGCACGCTGCACGTCCCCGTCGTCTCCGGCCCCACTGCGCTGCGCGGCGCGAACACGTCGAAGTAGCGACAGCTGCAGGTCGTGGATGGGAGTCAGGTACGAGTCTCGGACAGCCAGGGTCCGGCGCAGCACCGGCGCCCGTTCGAGCAGCTGATCCTGCCCGGTGACCTCCAAAAGCGCCTTCACGGTCGCGGCGTACTCCGCCTCGATCATCTCGAAGAGGTGCCACGTGTCTGGGGGGGCCAGGCTCTCAACGTAGCGCCGCGCAATTCCAAGGTCGGTTTTGACCAGCGTCATCTCGACGTTGGAAAGAAAGTTGGAGAAGAACGCCCAGCCGTCTCGCATCTCCTCTATCGCGCCTGACAAGCCAGCCCGCCGAGCGGCTTCAAGGCCTGCACCGACCCCGTACCAGCCCGGCACGATCTGGCGCGATTGGGTCCAGCCGAAGACCCAGGGGATTGCCCTGAGCCCGTCGATGCCGGCCGAGCCGTCGGGCCGCCGGGACGGCCGCGATCCGAGGTGCAGCGCGCCGAGCTGGTCGACTGGCGTCGAGGCGGTGAAATACTCGGCGAGCTTTGGGTCGCCGATGAGGCTCGTGTAGGCCTCGAACGCCGCGGCCGACACCGTGTCCATGACCGGGGCCCAACGTGAAAGCTCGCCGTGGCGGAGTCTCGGGGAGCTGTGCAGCGCGGTCGCCCCGAGGGTGGAGGCGAGCATCAACTCGAGGTTCTCCTTGGCGAGCGCCGCGAGTGAATACTTGTCGGAGATGACCTCACCCTGCTCGGTTATCTTCACCGACCCGCTGATGCTGCCCGGCGGGAGGGCCATGATCGCGTCGTGTGTCGGCCCACCGCCTCGCCCGACTGTGCCGCCACGCCCATGAAAGAAGACGACCCGCACTCCATACGAGCCCGCCACCTCGAGCACTGCCCTCTGCGCCTTGTGGATCTCCCACTGCGACGTGGTTATCCCCGCCTGCTTGTTGGAGTCGCTGTAGCCGAGCATCACCTCCTGCACGTGACCGCGGCTCGCCACGATCGACCGGTACGAAGCCGAACCGAGCATTTCGGAGACGATGCGCGCAGCGCTGCGAAGTTCCTCGACGGTTTCGAGCAGCGGCACGAGGCCGACCTTCGCCACGCCCGCGGCGGTGTCGATCAGACCTGCTTCCTTCGCGAGTACGGCTGCGGCTAGGACGTCGTCGGCGCCCTTGGTCATCGAAACTATGTACGTGTCGGCGGCTTTCGCTCCGAGAAGGTCCTGGGTGGTGGCGATCGCCTCGAACGCCCCGAACACCTGCGACGTCGCCGGGCGGAGCGGAAGGGGCTTTGTGGCGAGCGGGCGCCGGTTGTCGAGCTCTGCGTTGAGGAGGCTGAGGCGGGCGGGGCGCTCCAGCTCACGGTAAGGCTGCCCGAGGCGAGCGTAAAGCTCGCCAAGAACCTGATGATGTGCCTCGGAATGCTCACGGACGTCGAGGGCAGCCAAGTGCAAACCCCAGCACGCGATGCTCCGCGCGGCCCCGTCGAGGATCTCCGCTATCAAAGCGCCGCCGTTTGCGTGAAGCGAGTCGCGCATGAGCGCCATGTCGGCGAGGACACCGCTTCCGTCCAGGTAGTCCCGGCCATGTTGGTGGGCCGAACCAGCTTGCACCCGCCGGGCGGTGTTGCGAAGCTTCTGGCTGATGCAAATACATTTGAGACGGTAGGGTTCCTCGGCGTTTAGCCGGAGGTACCTCTGCTCGATCTCCGGCAGCGCTTCGAGGTCGGCGGTGATCGATTCGAGCAGTTCGCTCGACACGTCGTGAAGTCGAGTGGACATCGCGAGTTGCCCACGTAGCCCGTCGATGGTGGCCACGGCGAGGTTGACGGCGTGCGCGTGCTGGAGGCGGACCACGTCTAAGGTGATCTCGGGGGTCACGTTCGGGTTGCCGTCCCGGTCGCCGCCGATCCACGATCCGAATCGAAGCGGGGTCGACCAAGGGTCGAATCCGTTACCTCCGATCGTCGAGTGCCATTCGTCGAGGACCTCTGACACGGCGTTCCGAGCGAGCTCGTCGAAGTAGAAGACTGCGTTGCGGGCCTCGTCCAGCGGGTCGGGCTGTGCAACTCGCAGGTCGTCGGTTAGCCAGAGCACCTCGACCGCTCTCGCCAGCTTGGCGTCAACTTGTTCGTCGGGGTCGCACGCGAGGAGCTCCGCGATCTGAGCGAGTTGCACCAGCTTGGTGCGTCGTGCCGCCTCGGTCGGATGCGCGGTGAACACCGGCCGCAAGTCGACGGCGCACGCGATAGCCCGCAGGTCGTCGTCGGTGAGGCCTTCGCTTCGGGCGGCCTCGACGATCTCGGCCAGCCAGCCGGTGCGGGTGGTGCGGGACCGGTGCACCTGCTCGGTTACGTTGGCCAGGTGGAAGTACGAGTTGAAGGCTCTGACGAGCCGGGTTGCCGAAGCAACGTCGAGGCGGTCGAGGAGCCCGGCGGTGCCGTCACGGTCCTCACGGCTGCCGGATCGCACCTTCTCCACCAGTTTGAGGACCTCGGGGCCCTCCTGGCGGGTGAGCGTGTCGCCGAGCATTCCCACGATCCTTCGAATGTCGGCTCGCAAAGCGGTGTCGTCGACTTGGGGGACTTGCATAGGTCTATCTTTGTGCGTGTTGACACCTACCCCGCGCCGACGTGTCGGCGCCCACACTGCGCTGTCGGAGGCCCTGGCCTCCTGGCTGGTCTACATGGGTGCGGCGAAACCGTCGCCGGCCACCGTCGCGGCCTACCGCCGAGACGTCGAAGGGGTAGGCGGGCGTCTCGCGGCCCTCGAAGGTAAAGGGACTTTCGAGGACGTAGTCGTATCGGACCTCGACCGGGGTTCGCTCCGGGCGGCGTTCTCCTCGTGGGCGTCGGATCACTCCGCTTCCTCGGTGCGCCGTGCTCATGCCGCCTGGACCGGGCTGCTGCGCTTCCTGGTAAGCGAGGCGGTCGTCGAAAGCAACCCCATGGATGGCGTCGCCAAGCCGAAGGCGCCGGTGACCTTGCCTCGCTCCATCCGGGCGCCTGACGCGGTGACCCGACTGCTGCGCGCAGCGTCGGAGCCGGACCCGACGGGCCGTTCGCCGTGGCCGGCGAGGGATCTCGCGCTGGTGGCCACCTTCTGCGTGACTGGAGTGCGCGAGGCGGAAGCCGCCGGCCTGTCGCTCGGCTCGCTCGCCGGCGAGCGCGGTGCCCGGCGACTGGAGGTGGTCGGTAAAGGATCGAAGATGCGGGCGGTGCCGGTCGATCCGGCGCTCGATGCTGTACTCGAAACGTACCTGGAGGAGCGCAAGGAACGCTTCCCCGACCAGGCCTTGCGCCATCCCGCCGCCCCACTGTTCGTCGATGCCCGCTCCCGGCGGATGAGCGTTCACCAGATCCACTACCTCATTTCCAAACTGTACGTGCGGGCGGGAATCAGGGCCTCAGTTCCCGCCGGTGCGATGGTGCACGCCCTTCGCCACACGTTTGCGACGGCAGCCCTCGAGGCGGGGGCGGATGTCGTCGAGCTGCAGGAGCTTCTCGGCCACTCCAGCCTCGAAACCACCCGTCGCTACCTGTCCGCAACAGCGCAGGGTCTACGCCACGTGATAGCAGCGCACCCGAGCCAGGCGGCGCTCCGGGACTTGGGAAAGGCCCGGGACCTGGGAAAAAGGTCAGCCGGCTTCACCGACAGGCGCGACGCCGGCCGGCCCGAGACTGCCGTCGGTATCGGTCAGCGGCCCGCCGGGTAGCGACACCACCATACGGGTGCCCCCGTTAGGGCCTGTTGGCGACTCGGCGCGAATCCGGCCATCCATCGCTGACACGAGCTCCGCGACGATTGTGAGGCCCAACCCTGATCCGATAGGACGGTCGGGGCCGGGACGCGAAGCGAAGAGGCGTTTGAACACCCGCTCGATCGCTTCCTGCGGGATCCCCGGCCCGTCGTCTGAAACCGAGAACTCGACCCATCCGCCCCATCCACCGGCCGGCCGCCCGTTTTGCGCGCCGGCGCTCGGGCCAGGGGGCGACGTGGCAACCTCGACCGACGTAGCAGCGTATCGCAGGGCGTTCTCGATCAGGTTCGACGTGACCTGCGCAAGACGATCGGCGTCTGCGACAGCCGTCAGCGGAGTTGGATAGGTGTGGACCAGCAGCTTCAAGCCGAGCTCGGCGGCGGCGGGTGTAAATGCGACCGCAGACGCCGAGACGACGGCCGCCAAGTCGACCACCGTGGTTTCGAGAGTGAAACGTCTGGCCTGCAGGGTTGCGAGGGCGAGAAGGTCGGCAACGAGTCGCTCCAAGCGGCGTGCTTGGCCTGCTATCACACCTGCGGCGGCGACAGCGTCTGCAGTGGCGCCGTCCTGGATGGCTTCCGCGAAACCCCGAATCGACGTGAGAGGGGTTCGAAGGTCATGCGACACCGACTGTAGGAATCGACGCTCGTCTGCACGTACACGACCGAGACCCTCCGCCATTGCGTTTACCGAAGTAGCGAGCTCGGTGAGCTCCGGATCTCGCTGGCTGTGGGGAGGCAACGTAACCCTCGCGTCGAGGTCGCCCGCCGCGATCCGACTCGTCACGAGCTGGGTCGCCCTGATCGGCGCTACGAAGCGCCGGCCGAGCCTGTAGGCGACGATCCCCGCCACGACAAGGATCACAAGCGACGAGACCACGAACCAAGCGCCCGCCGTCGACCAGGCGCTCGGCGGCGTGCGGGTAAGGACCACCACCTGGACCACTTGGCGAACCTGTCCGAGGATGAGGATCGACGCCTTGTAGGGGACCGCCGCGAACACAACTCCCCGTGTCTCACCCGAGACCGTACGAAGCTGGTAGAGCGCCGGCGCGTCCAAGCTCGACACGGTTATCCCCGGGGGGAGAGCCGGCTTCGCTCGGGGCGTGACCGGGTCGAACACCCGCCCGTCGGCAAGCACGGCGACCACTGCGGACCCGTCGAGGCGAAACGGTGAGCGAAGCGCGATGAGAAGGGAGCGCAGTGCCCTTGCGGGGTCTGTGCTGTTGGCGTTCAGCGCTTCTTGCTGTACCCCTGCAGCTAGACCGACGCCCTCTCGCACCAGTTCGTTTCTGGTCTGGATTGTGTTGGAACGCGCTACGAGATACAGGGTTACCAAACCCGAGATGAGCAGGGTCGCCACGACCATGAGCACCATCGCCGCGGTCAACCGCCGTCGCATCGTCTCAGCCCCGATCTAGTCCAGCCGGTACCCGACGCCCCAGACGGTGCTGAGTGCCAGATCCGGACCGAACTTCTTTCGAAGCTGTCCTATGTGGACATCGACGGTGCGGTCGTCGCCGTACCAGTCCGGGCCCCAGACCCCGTCGAGGAGCTGTCGCCGTGAGAGCGCAAGCCCCCGATTGGTGGCGAGGTAGGTGAGCAGGTCGAACTCCCTGGTCGCAAGGGGAACGGCGTTCCCGCCGAGCAGCGCCTCGCGCCTTGCGGTGTCCACCGTGATGGAGCCGACGGTGAGGACAGCCGTGCTAGCTGGGCCTGCCGCGCCGGCGCGCCTGATTATCGCCTTCACTCTGGCAGCCAGCTCCCGAGGCGAGAACGGCTTGGTCACATAGTCGTCCGCTCCGAGCTCGAATCCGAGGACCCGGTCGATCTCCTCGTCGCGCGCGGTGAGCAGGAGAACCGCAACTGCCCCCTCCGCACGGATGCGCCGGCACACCTCGAAGCCGTCCATCCCTCCTGGAAGGCCGACGTCCAAGACGACCAGCCCCGGTCGTTCGCGCTTGACTGCCGCGAGGCCCCGCTCCCCGTCGGGTGCCGCTACGACGCGGTGGCCGTCCCTGCGCAGGTACAGGCAGATCAGCTCCGATATGTTCGGGTCGTCCTCGACCACCACGATCGTCGTCTGGTCGCTGTGCATTGCCACCAGAGTCTGCCACGCTCCGCTTGCTCAGCGACGCCAGACCACCGACTCCCACGCACGAAGCGTCACAAGCGGTCCACCTCGCGGCGGGTCTGCCATGTTGGAGATCACGACCGTCGCATCGTGCCAGCCGTCGTCGACGGGGATCTCGGCGTGTTGAACCGCAGCGGAGAAGTTGGCTGCGACGAGGAGCTGCCCGTCGCTGCTTGTGCGGGTGAAACACCACAGGCTCGGGTGCTCGCCGAGAAGCAGGGTGAAGTCGCCGTCGGTGACGACCGGGTCGGCGTGGCGAAGCTCGATCAGGCGGACGTAGTGCGACATAACAGAGTCCGGATCGTCCGACTGCGCCGCCACGTTGACCTCGGTGAAGTCGGGGTTCACCATGATCCAAGGCTCCACAGTGCTGAAGCCGCCCGCGGGCGAGCTGTCCCACTGCATAGGGGTGCGGCCCTGGTCGCGGCTACGTTCGAACATCGCGGCTTCGAGCGCCGCCATGTCGGTGTCGCCCTTCGCCTTTTCGATCGCGTAGAAGTTGAGGACCTCGACATCTCGGAAGTCGTCGATCGAAGAGAAAGGCGCGTTCGCCATCCCTATCTCCTCGCCCTGATAGATGTACGGCGTGCCGCGGTGAAGGTGCAAGACTGTGGCGAGGGTCTTGGCTGAAGCGACGCGGTGCGCGCCGTCGTCGCCGAAACGTGACAGCGAGCGCGGCTGGTCGTGATTGCCGAGGTACAGCGAGTTCCACACTTTTCCCCCGCAGCCCTCCTGCCAGGAAGCCATGACGGCTTTGAGCCGGGGAAGCTCCAGCGGGATCCGGTCGTAGCGGTGAGCGGCGAAGTCGACCATCACATGCTCGAAGGAGAACACCATGTCCAGCTCCCGACGGTCGGGATCGCAGAAAAGAGCGGCGTCCTCGACTGTCACCCTCGGAGTTTCCCCGACGCTCAGCACATGCCCCGGCCTGCTGGCGAACACCTCGCGGTTCATCTCCTGGATGAATTCGTGCGCGCGGGGACGACTCAGGTAGTAGGGGTCCCCCGGGCCGTAAAGCGAGCCGGGAGCAGGCGCCACGTCCGGCATGTCGGGGTGCTTGCTCAGCATGCTGATCACGTCCATGCGGAACCCGTCGACGCCACGGTCGAGCCACCAGCGCATCATCGAGTAGACCGCGCTGCGCAGGTCGGGATTCTCCCAGTTGAGATCCGGCTGTTTCTTGGAAAAAAGGTGGAGATAGTACTGCTCTGTCGTCTCGTCCCACTCCCACGCCGAACCCGAGAAACGCGAAGCCCAGTTGTTGGGCTCCGATCCCGGGCGCCCGCCGACGCACCCGGGACGGGGGTCCCTCCAGTAGTACCAGTCGCGTTTGGGATCCTCGCGCGACGACCGCGAGGCGAGGAACCACGGGTGCTCGTCGGAACTGTGATTGACGACGAGGTCCATCATCAGCCGTATGCCGCGCGAGTGCAGCGCGTCCGCGAGATCATCCAGGTCACTCAAAGTGCCAAAACTTGGGTCGATGTCGTAGTAGTCGCTGATGTCGTAGCCATTATCGTCCATAGGCGAGCGGTACACGGGGGACATCCAAACGAAATCCACCCCGAGTCGTTCGAGGTGATCGACGTGGCGGAGCACGCCCGGCAGGTCACCGATCCCGTCTGCGTTGGAGTCGGCAAAGCTTCGCGGGTAGATCTGATAGCCGACGTAGCGGTGCCAGTCGTCGAGGTGCGCATCGATCGTCAAAGTGTTTCCCCCTGAGAACCCTCAATAGATGTTGCTACGGCCGGCGCCCGCTAATTCTCGGCGTTCGCGGTCGCCGAAACCTTAGCTTTCAGGTGACGGGTCGGTTCAACTCGTCGAGATATCGCCGCCGGAGGGATTCGTCCATGAACGCCGCATGGAAGGAGTTGCGTGCGAGTCTTCGCAAAGTCTCGTCGTCGAAGGCCAGCCCGATTGCGACAGCCGAAAAGTTCGCCGCGACGTACCCGCCGAAGTAGGCTGGGTCGTCGGAGTTGACCGTTACGGCGAGACCGGCGTCGAGCATCCCCGTGATCGGATGCTCCTCGATCCGATCCACGACTTTCAGTCGGACGTTCGAGAGGGGACAGACGGTGAGTGGGATTTGGTCGTCTACGAGCCTCGCGACCAAATCCGGATCCTCGAGCGAACGCACACCGTGGTCGATCCGCTCGACGTGGAGCACGTCCAATGCTTGGCGGACGTACTCCGGCGGCCCTTCCTCGCCGGCGTGGGCCACGCAGTGAAGCCCAACGGCCCGCGCCCTTGCGTATACGTCAGTGAACATCGCTGGCGGGTACCCGACCTCCGCCGAGTCGAGGCCGATTCCGATGATCGGACTTTGGTGCTCGAGGAGTTGGTCGAAGGTGTCCATCGCTGCCTCGGGTCCCAGGTCTCGAAGAAAGCAGGCGATCAGACCGCACGACACGCCGTAGCGGCTCGCCCCAGTGCTCAGCGCTGCGTTCAGTCCGTCCACGACGACCGCGAGTGGGACTCCCCGGGCGATATGCGCCTGGGGGTCGAAGAATATCTCAGCGTGTCGGACCCCCTCACTCGCAGCGCGCGCCAGATAGGCGTTCGCCAGGTCCGAGAAGTCCTCTTCGCTTCGAAGGACAGCCATGCACGCGTAGTACAACTCCAGGAAGGATCTGAGGTCAGAGAACGCGTAGCGGGTTTTCAGGTCCTCGACGTCGACGAAGGGCAAGGGCACCCGATTGCGCGAAGCCATGTCAAAGACCATCTCCGCTTCGAGGGTTCCTTCGATGTGGACGTGCAACTCGGCTTTGGGAACGACGGCGGCCCCGCTCATCCGGTGAGGCTATCTCGACTTGGGATCCCATTCAGCAGATTTGGGAGGCTTGAACCGCATCGCCACTACGGCGCTGACTCCTTCAGAGACGATCTGTCCGTGCATCTTGGAGGTGCCGTGCACCCGTTCTTTGAACCTGAACGGGACCTCCACGACACGGGCACCGAGGCGGTGGGCGGCGTAAGTGGTGTGTATCTGGAAGGCGTACCCCGATAGGTCGCCGCCGACCGGGGAGATAGCGGCCAGAAGGTCGCTTCGCCACGCCTTGAAGCCGCCGGTCAGATCCCGATAGGGCAAACCGAGGAGGAGCCGGGCGTACGTGTTCCCTGCGACCGAGAGCGCCTTTCGGTGCCACGCCCAGTTCGCATCCGTGCTCCCCCCCGGTATGTAGCGTGCGCCGAGCGCCAGGTCTGCACCTGTGTCGAGGGCGCCGAGGAGCGAAGCCACGACGCCAGTCGGATGGGACCCGTCGGAGTCCATTTGCACGACGGAGTCGTAGTCGTGCTCGAGTGCCCATGCGAAGCCGTCCCGGTAGGCGGCGGCGAGGCCCGTCGGGCGGGGCCGAACCACCAGGTTGACCATCCCCGGGCGGTACTCCTCGCCGAGCAGCTTCACCCGGTCGGCGGTTCCGTCGGGGCTCGAGTCGTCCACAACCACCACGTCCACGCACGTCCCCGTCGGGCCCGACTCTCGCCTCGCCTTGTCGATGAGGCTGAGCCCAGCCAGCATCGAGTCGACGTTGTCGACTTCGTTGTAGGTGGGAAGGACGACTATCGACCGCACCCGGTGCTCCTTTTCGCTGGCGGTGGCACCATAGCCAAGATGCGAGGTTAGCCCTGTTTCAGGGCGCGGCGACGTGCGCTGGTAGCCTTGAGGCATGTCCCTGGTGGTCATGAAGTTCGGAGGCACCTCGGTGGGCGACGCCGAGCGGATGCGCGCGGTAGCCGACTACGTGGCGCGCACCGTCCGGCGCGGCCATCAGGTCGTCGTCGCAGTCTCGGCGATGGGTAAGGAGACCGACGAGTTGCTACACCTGGCCTCGCAGGTTTCATCGACACGCCCCGGGCGCGAGATGGACATGCTCATCACTGCTGGCGAGCGAAAGGCGATGGCACTGCTTTGCATGGCCCTGCACGACCTGGGCGTGGCGAGCGACAGTTTTACGGGCAGCCAGGCGGGCATCGTTACCGATACTGATCACACCCGGGCGAAGATCGTCGAGGTGAGACCAGAGCGGATCCGCAAAGCGCTGGCCGACGGAAAGGTAGCGGTGGTCGGCGGGGCGCAGGGCGTCTCGACCGACAAAGAGGTGACTTTTCTCGGTCGGGGTGGCACGGACACGACGGCGGTTGCGCTTGCGCAGGCGCTCGGGGCGGACTCCTGCGAGATCTACACCGACGTCTCCGGGGTGTTCACGGCCGACCCACGCGTCGTGCCCGAAGCGCGGAGGCTGAAGCGCCTCAGTTTCGACGAGATGCTCGAGATGTGCGCAGCCGGTTGCCCTAAGCCGGCTATGCGCTCGGTGGAGTTCGCGCGCAACCACGGCGTGCGCCTGCACGTGCGGTCGGCTTTTACGTGGGAGCCGGGAACTTGGATCGAGGAGGAGAGCACCGACATGGAGCAGGCCGTAGTTTCTGCCGTCACATCTGACAGTTCTGAGGCCAAGGTGACAGTGACGGGAGTGCCCGACCATCCGGGCGTCGCCGCAAGGCTCTTCCGTGCGTTGGCCGACCGTTCGATCAACGTCGACATGATCGAGCAGAACGTCTCGCTTGCTGGTACTACTGACATATCTTTTACCGTGCCACACGAGGATCTCGCCATGGCATGCGCGACTGCCGAGGAGCTGCAGGCTGAGATCGAAGCGCGCCAGGTGATCGCGGACAAGGCCATCGCCACCGTGTCCATCATCGGCGCCGGGATGAAGACCCACCCTGGGATTTCGGCGACCATGTTCGAGACTCTGGCTAGGGAGGGGATCAACATCGAGATGATCTCCACGTCGTCCATTCGTTTGACGTGCGTCGTGCGCGCCGACGTGGTCGAGCAAGCTGTCTCGGCGCTGCACCGGGCTTTCGAGCTGGAAAGGGATTAGCCAGATGGCGGTTGTAGGTATCTACGGGGCGACAGGCCAGGTGGGCGCCGTGATGCGCCAGATAGTCGCCTCTAGAAAGCTTCCGGCGGAGTCGATACGCCTCTTCGCAAGCGCCCGCTCCGCAGGGCGCATCCTCGACGGGTTGAGCGTCGAGGACGTGGCGACCGCCGATCACAGGGGGGTTGACATCGCCCTGTTCTCGATGGGGGCGTCGGCGTCGAAGAGTTACGCCCCGCTCGTCGCTGCCGGCGGGGCGATAGTCGTCGACAATTCGAGCGCATGGCGGATGGACCCCGACTGCCCGCTGGTGGTACCAGAGGTCAACGCCAGCGAGTTGGACCGGATCCCTAAGGGGATCGTCGCCAACCCGAATTGCACGACGATGGTGTGCATGCCGGCGCTCGCCCCGCTGCATCGCGAGGCCGGTCTTGTGCGGGTGATCGCCTCCACCTACCAGGCGACGTCGGGCGCCGGCCTCGCCGGCACCGCCGAACTCGACGAGCAGGTCCGCGCCGTGGTCGACAAGGCAACCGAACTGGCATTCGACGGTCGGAGTCTGCAGTTTCCTCCCGCGTCGGTGTTTCCGGCACCCATCGCCTTTAACGTCGTACCCCACGCAGGCAGCTTCGACGGTGACGAGACGACAGAGGAGCTCAAATTCCGCAACGAGAGCCGCAAGATCCTCGGCATCGCCGATCTCGCAGTGAGCGTCACGTGCGTACGGGTGCCTGTCTTCACCGGGCATTCCCTTGCTTTGAACCTGACGTTCTCCGATCCGCTCAGCCCGGCACGAGCCCGCGAGATCCTCGAACGAGCGCCGGGAGTCGAGCTCGTCGACGTGCCGACTCCGCTCGCGTGTGCCGGCGGCGACACATGCATGGTCGGTCGGATACGTGCCGATGTGAGCGACCCGTCCGGGCGCGCTCTGGCGATGTTCATCTCCGGTGACAATTTGCGTAAGGGCGCGGCACTCAACGCTGTCCAGATCGCGGAGGCGCTACTAGCCCGGGGCGTGGTTGGCCGCTAGGAAAGCCGGGTGTAGGCGAGCCGAGGCGCCTACGACTTGAGGATGACCTCGCAAATCAATCTGACGCCCGATGCGGTTTAGCCCGCTTCGTCCGACAATTGGATCATCGACGAGATATCGAGGTGACGATGATCGAGGTTTCACATCTGACGAAACGCTACGGGTCGACCGTAGCGGTCGACGACCTTTCTTTTACCGTGGCTCCCGGCCGTGTGACCGGATTCCTCGGGCCGAACGGCGCTGGAAAGACGACCACGATGAGGGCCATACTCGGCCTTGACGTCCCATCCAGCGGGAATGTCCGTATCAACGGCCGCCGATACCAGGATCTTCCGGTCCCGCTCAGAGAGGTAGGGGCCCTCCTCGACGCGAAAGCGCTTCACGGGGGAAGGAGCGCGGCGAAGCACTTGCAGGCCCTCGCCGTGAGCAACGGGCTGCCGACCGGCAGGGTCGCGGAGGTGCTGCAGATGGTCGGCTTGCAAGGGGTCGCAGGACGGCGCGCCGGCGGATTCTCGTTGGGGATGAGCCAGCGGCTGGGTGTTGCGGCCGCCCTGCTTGGTGACCCGGCGATCGTCATGTTCGACGAGCCGGTCAACGGCCTTGATCCGGAAGGGATTCTCTGGATCCGTCAGCTGATGCGCGACCTTGCGTCGCAGGGCAGGACAGTGCTCGTGTCGAGCCACCTCATGAGCGAGATGGCTCTCACAGCCGACCACCTCATAGTCATCGGGAGGGGACGCCTCATTGCGGACACGTCGATGGCTGACTTCATCGACGCGGGATCGAACGAGCAGACGCTGGTCAGAAGCCGTGACGATGCAGCCCTCGCATCGCGGCTTGGCGAAGCGGGTCTCACCGTCCGCCCCGGCGACAGCGGCGGTCTCATATGCGCCGGGCCCGGCATAGACAGGATCGGCGAGGTCGCCCTCGACGCGAGGATCGTCCTCGACGAGCTGACCCCGCTTCGCGCCTCCCTCGAGGAGGCGTTCATGGAACTCACACGCGACAGCGTCGACTACGTCGCGTCCGTCCGCCAGCATTCGCAAGCCTGAACAGGAGATCTAGTAGCGATGAGCACCGTAGTCAATTCGACAAAGCCGATCGTGGAACGCCGAGACGGGTCCGGGTCGTATCGCCCGGCGAGCCTTAGTGACGTCATACGCGCCTAATGGGTCAAGCTGACGAGCGTCCGATCGACTTGGATCACTCTGGCCGTGACCGTCCTGCTCGGTGTGGGCCTGGGTACTCTGATCTCGAACCTGGCGGCGTCGCGGTATTCGACCCGTAGCCAGCTGAGGCTCACCTGGGATCCCACTTCGGTGAGCTTCAGGGCGTTGGTGGTAGCCCAGCTGGCGATAGCCGTGCTCGGCATTCTCGTGATCACCTCCGAATATGGCACGGGTCTGATCCGCACTTCGCTCGCTGTCGTACCGACAAGGCGCCGCTTCCTTGCTGGCAAGGCGGCAGTCTTCGGTGCGACGGCGCTCGTCGTCGGCGAGGTCACCGCTTTCGCAGCCTTCCTGCTCGGTCAGGCCGCGATCGGCTCGTCGGCTCCCAACGCGAATCTAGGCCAGCCGGGTGTCCTGCGGGCGGTGATAGGGGCCGGTCTGTACCTTGCCGTTATCGGCCTGCTTTCGGTAGGTGTAGGTACGTTGGTCCGAAATACCGCTGCCGGGATATCGGCGATGGTTGCGCTTCTGTTCGTTCTTCCGGGTCTGGTCCAGGCTCTGCCGGCATCGTGGAGCAACGCCATCACCGAATGGTGGCCGACCCAGGCGGGGAGCCAGGTGTTCGCCACGCACGGCGGGGCCCATACTCTTAGTGCATGGGCAGGATTCGCGGTGCTCGTCGTATTCACGGCGGTGGTGTTCGGGTTCGCGCAGTGGAACCTGGTGCGCCGCGACGCTTGATCACTACGGCTAAACCGTCTTCGTCGGGGACCGCAGCGCTCCCCGTTACTGCTGGGTCCGCACCCTCCCCCGGGACCGCCGAGGTCCGGGGCGCCATGGCTGTCGTGGTTGCGTCGCCGTGGTGGTGGCGCCGCGCGGTGACCTTGGTCGCGTGGCTGGCCGTCGCCGGGGTCATCGCAGGCTCGCTGACGACAGCGGTAGCCGTCGAGCCGAAAGCCAGCACTGCAGTCGCGGCTGGGCTCAACGTCGCCGGAGCGCTCG
>JAKBBS010000135.1 GCA_021808425.1 Actinomycetes bacterium | reverse complement strand
CATCGGCGGACAACCCTCACGCGGCAACGGACTCGCCGGTCTTCGCGAACGAGCCGCCGCTTCAGGCGCCGTCGTCGAAGCCGGACCCCTCCACCCCCGGGGCTGGCAACTCCGAGTGACACTCGGCGAAACCCCTTGGGGTCGGTGGATCCGATAACGGCTCGCAGCACCGCACGCCGCAAGCGCAGCATGGCGATCTGGGCGTCGAGAGCGCGGGCGTGCTCGGCGGCAACGTCGACCAGCGATGTCTCCGCGGCGAGCACCGCCTTGATGTCGTGCAGACCCACGCCCAGCTCACGCAACGCGCTAACAGGCCGTGCCCGCGCGACGGCGTCGGGCCCGAAAACCCGGTAGCCCTCGTCCGTGCGTCCCGACTCGGGCAGCACACCCGCGTCCGCGTAAAACCGCAGCATCCGCACCGACAACCCGGAACTCGCTGCCAGTTCTCCGATCACCATGCCTTCGATCATCACGTCTCCACCGACTGGAGAGTCAAACCCAAGATTTGCTCACCCAGAATCCGACGATTCCTCTCCCGTACGGTCACCGATCCGCTATCGAGCTTCAGGCTCTCTTCGTCTGATGTTCGTCCAGCCGGTCCAACCGCGCTCTTCGAGGAGTTCCAGCAGGCGGGTCGCACACGGGAAGGACTGGACGAACGCGGCGTCGAGGAGAGCGATCAGGTCGTCGCTGATCGGCTGTTGCTCCTCGAATCCTGCGGCCTCGGCGGCTGCGGCCTCGGCGGCTGCGGCCTCGGCGGCTGCCGCTTCGAGGAAGACCGCGACGCGGTCCGCCAACACCGGCAGGCGGAGGTCGCCGGGCGTACAGTCGACGAGGTCGCCGACGTCGAGGTACAGCCGGCGCAGCGTCTCGTGCTCGATCTGGGCGTGCTTGATCGCCATGAAGGCGGGCACCTGCTCGGGGATCTGAGCAGCAATCAGGATCCAACTGTCGCGCTCGATCTCGATCAGCCTCTCCCGGGAAACCGAAGGCGCGCATCCTGTCCAGGTAGGCGACGGCTACTGGGGGCAGCGCCAGGCTGTCGCCCGCCGCGAGCTGGCTGATCCGCTCCCGGTGACGTTGACGCGCACGGATCTCGGCGCGAAGGCGCAGGTCGATGTCTGAGACCGCCGCCGCGAACTCCTCGCCGCTCGCCGCCAAGAAGTTCACGCACCCGCGACAGCGGCACCCCGGCATCGGCCAGGGTGCGGACCCTGATCAACTCCACCACCGCTGCGGCGTCGTAGCGCCGGTAACCGGAACGGTCTCGGCTCGGCTCGGCCAGCAAACCCTTGGCATGGTAATGGCGGACCTCCCGCACGGTGACACCGGCGTAGGAGGCCAGCTGGCTAATAGTCAGCACGGAAGGGATCCTTTGCGGTCGGCACCCGGGATCGTTGCGAGCATTCAGGCGAGCTTGCGCCGGTAGGTGCGCATCGCGAGCACGTAGGCGACAGCCAGCAGCCCGACACACCAGGCGATAGTGATGAGCAGGACCCCGGGCAACAGGTAGTCGACGTAGCTGCCGCCGCCGACGTGGATCGCGCCGCCGAGGACGTAGACAAACAGCAAAAGCATGGCGATCGGCGTGACCGCCGTGGTGACGATCGTGTCCGGGCTGCGCAGAACGTGACGCAGCGACCGCTTCGACAACACGACGGTGTCGGCGAACACGTCGGCGGTCATCGCCGCGTCCCGACCTTGTCGGCGCCGCTCAGGCCGACGATCGTGAGGAAGATCTCTTCGAGAGTCGGCTGCTTCTCCACATACTCAACCTTCGCCGGCGGGAACAAGGCCTTCAGCTCGGCGAGGGTCCCCTCCGCGATGATCCGCCCCTCGTGCATGACCGCGATCCGCTCGGCGAGCTGCTCGGCCTCGTCGAGATACCGAGGGGCACCTTGGTGCTCGGATAGCGAGCCGACGAGACGAGAGCGTCGAGGCCGAGTTCTGCCATGGCGGGCATGATGGGCATCCTTCCTGGCGCTGCGCGCCTTGCGGTGGATGTCCGTCAGACCGTGCCAACTCCACTGGCCAGGCCCCGGGTGCCGGTCACCCGCACCGTCACCGGCAGCGCCAAGGCGGTACGGTGGAGCGTGGAGGGTGGAGGTCGCCGAACCGCTGACCCCACTCATCACAAGATTCTGTCCGGCTCATCACGATTTGCTTACAGAGTCCCGCTACCCTGCGGAATTAATGCGATGCAAGAACAGGGTGCTCCTCGCCCTCGGGTCCATCACCCTTGCTGTAGCTACCCTCGGATGTGGGAGGACAACTCCGGCGTCGACAGGCTCAGGTACCCGCCCGGCGACACCGCAGCAGCCAGGAACCGCTGTTGCACGAAGCGGCTACAGCTCCACCTGCGCCCATCCACCGGTACCGCTGCCAAGCGGCGAGAACGTTACGGTGTCGGGCCACCAGCTGATGGCGGGCGACCGCCCCTTCGTCGTGCACGGCGCCATCATCGAGGGCCTACAGGATTCCCCCGCGGCCCTGGCGGCGCTCCAGCGGCAGAAAGGTACCGCCTACGCCAACGCTGAGGCGGCGCAACGTGCCTTCGGCTCTGCCGAGCTGAAGGCCCTGCGCTGCATGGGCGTCAATACGCTTCGCATCCACGTCGGCCAGCCGAGCGCCGACCCCGAGAGTGCGCTGTACTCCAAGAGCTACCTTGAGCACTTCGCTACCGACGTACGGCTGGCCCGGGCGCAGGGACTGGCTGTGATCGTCGACATGAATGACGAGCGGCACAGCGGCGAAACCCACCAAGCCGGCAATCCCACCATGGCGACGGTACGCGCCTGGCAGGCGGTGGTCCCGATGCTGGCTAACGTCCCGGGCGTGATGTTCGAAGCGTTCAACGAACCGCTCCTGGAGCCGTCCGTCCCCGGTGCGTGGAGGATCTGGCTCAATGGTGGCATGGCCCCCGGTCCGCATAGTCAGGGCCTCTTCCAGACGGTGGGCGTACAGCAACTCGTGGACACCATCCGAGCGGGCGGTGCCCGCAACCCGATCATTTTGATGGGGCTTCTCCATGCAGGAAATGAGGGATGGACCCTGGCCGGGATGCCACCGGTGGCCGACCCGATCCATCAACTCGCCTTTGCCATCCACTTCCCTTTCACGGGTGGCCCGATTTCCAAGGACGAACCCGCATGGAACCGTGCTTTCGGTGATGCAGCCCAGTCGGTGCCGGTGCTCGTGACGGCGTTCAACGTGAACTCGAGTACGCACTGCGGCCCCGACACCGCCACCACCCTGCCCTGGTTCGTGGACAACTATCTTCCAGCCCACGGAGTCGGTCTCGTGGCCTGGGCCGCCGACTGGCCCGGCACCATCTTCCAGAGGACTTACACAGGTCCTCTCACCACCCTCTCTCACTTCACCTGCCAGAAGGGGAGCCAAGATCACAGGCTCGGGGACGGGGAACTGCTCTACGACGACTTCACCACCGGTGGATAGCTTCACCTGCGTGTGTCAGGCCTGGGTGGCGGGGACTGATGTCACCGTGGTGGTGGCGAACCTCGGTCACCGTCCACTTCGCGGTCTCAACCAGTCGCTTCGCATCGCCGATCGGAGATGCGGGCTGAATCGGACTGGGTTCGCCGGAGCTTCCAGGCGGACAACCGCCGTGGTCAGCTCGGCGATCGTGCCCCATGAAGTTGGACAGGGCCCTGTTTCCGGGCACGGCATCACGATCACCCAACGCGTCGCCCTCGCCTGCATGCATCTCGCCGTCGCAGCCGTGCTGGTCCCCGTGCTCGCCGCAACCCTCTCGGCGCAGCGCCGCTCGGCCCGGACCCACACAGCGCGCTTCCCCGCTGGTGACACCGCTCAGCCAACTGCACCCAGCCCCCGCTGACCCGATCCGCCACCTCATCGGCGAGGGGATCCGACCACCAACATCGCCCAACCCGTCACGCAGACAAAGGTGAGCCCCGACTTGTGGAACTTCTGGGCGCCTGATGCGTAAGACAAAGATGATGCCGGTGGCAACGCAGGACGACGCAACATTGATGCGGGCGGCGCTAACTGATCCGGCATCCTTCGGCTCGCTCCCTGTGTGTCAGGGTTCTTTGAGACCACTGCAGCACTTATTTGGAACGCGGGGCGAGACTGGAAGTAACTGATGACTATGCCCTCGGATGTAGATGGAGACAATGGTGAAGGCGAGGAGGTGAGCCGACGGCCGATGTATAGAATCCACTCGAAGAACTACAAGGCACGGATCGTGGCGGCCTATGAGGCCTTGCCGGCACATAGCGGTGATCGCGGCTCATTGCTGCGTCGCGAGGACCTGCGCCGCAACCAGATCTCGGCGTGGCGGCGCGAGCTCGGGCGTGGGAGTGAAGACGCCGCCACGCTGAAGCCGTCACGGGAGCCCAAGCGCAGCGCTGATCAAGTCGAGATGGACCGGTTGCGACTCGCTAACGAGCGTTTACGCTCCGAGCTGGACCGCACGAAGCTTGCGTTGGAGATAACGGGAAAAACGCACGCGCTCTTGGAGTTGTTCTCCGAGAGCGCGGCCTACGACGACAGGCTTTAGCGTTGAGTGCTGAGAGCTTCGATGAACTCGCCGCGGTGGTTGGTGTATGCCGCTGCGCCGCTTTGTTGGGGATGTCGCGTGCAAGCCACTACCGCCGGCTTCGAGGACCGCTCCTAGGCCCGCGCCCGCCTCGGAGCAGTCCCGCCAACGCATTGTCACAGACTCAGCGAGCGGAGGTGCTGGAAGTGCTGAGGTCTCCCTGAGCACTGTGAGCTGGCACCTGCTCAGATCTGGGCCCGGCTCCTCGACTCAGGGGTGTACCTGTGCCCGATCGCCACCATGTACAGGGTGCTTCGCAGTGTCGGCGAGACCGGCGAACGCCGCCGACAGCGGACCCATCCCGCCAAGAAAAAGCCGGAGCTTGTCGCTAAACGCCCGAATCAGGTTTGGAGTTGGGATATATAATGCCGACGTCGGCATTATATATCATAGGGCTGGTTCGGGTTCGGCGTGCCCGGCGGCGGGTCGCTCTTCGCCGGCGTCGCCCACGACGAGGTCGCCGGCGGCGTCCAGTAGGCATGGCCGGCCTGCACCGTCAGCGTGCCCCCCGACGCCTGGGCGCTCGAATAGTTATTCTGGCCGCCGAGGTCGCCGGCCGATGCCGACTGGGCGTCGGCGAGGAGCACCGCGGCGACCGCCAGGACAGTGGCGGGGATTACGAGCCCGGCGCGCATGACCCGTCCGTCACCGTCTGCTTGTAGACCTTCCACGTCCCACCGGTCAGCACCAACGCCGAGCGCACCCCGTCGTTCTCCGGCGGCGTCACCGGCGGCACCGGCTTGCCCGTCGCCGCGTAGACCAGCACGGCCGTGCTGTAGGCGCAGTCCACCACGGTCGCTTCCGTTGCCGACAGTGCCACGATCTTCGGGTGCAAGGTGAACGTCCCACGCCCGACGATTCCCTGTCGCTGGTCCGCCAGCAGGTTCGCCTTCACCCCCTGCAGCTGCGGGTCGACCATCGTCGCCGCAAGCTCCGGGTCCTCGGGGTTGGCATCGGTCGCTGCATGCTCGAAGGCCGCCCACGCGGCGCGGTAGGCGGCGAGCACGGCTGCATCGGTCGAGGGGGCCTCCGACGCAGGCGGCGAGGTCGACGCCGGCGAGCTGGGCCGGGTCGTCGCGGCTGACTTCGATCTAGACGCCCCGCCGCTGCAGGCAGCGAGCACCAGGGCGAACACGAGTACGCAGAGTGCAACACCCCAGTGGGCCAAGCAGCGACGCGCTGCGCCAGGGCACCTCCAAGGGTGCTTCCCGGAGCGGCGCCGTGGGCTCGCCGGGGCGCCAGCAGATCGAAGAACGAAGCGGGGTGCGGGGCCAATGAGATCAGCATGCATGCCTCTATTGGACCTGTCTGTGACCGTCGTCATCCACCCAGTGATGGCCGTCACAGCTAAACGGGCGGTGCCGGCTTGTTACCTGGGTCTCAGGGACCGAGCTCGCGCCGCAGCCGCTGGGGGTCGGGTATCGCCAGGGCCCCGTGGTCGCCTTCGAGCAACCCCTCCGACTTGAGCTCCGAAATCGTCCGGGTGACCGTCTCGCGTGCCGAGCCGACGGCGTCGGCCAGCTCCTGGTGGGTGATCTCGCAGCGGGCCGGACCCGTCGGGTCGATCACGGCCAGGGCGAGCAGATGGCGCAGCACCCGCTGGCGGACATGACCGAACGCGGCCAGCGCGGTCTCGTGCAAGATGTCGTCGATGTGGCGATTGAGCTGACTGGCGACCGCAGCGCCGACCTCGGGATGGCGCTGGAGCAGCTCTTGGACTGCCGGCTCCCCGAGGCGCAGCACCCGGCAGTCGGTGACGGTCTCGAAGCTGAGCGGGTAGCGCCTGCCGGTCAGGCGGGCGAGCCCGGCGATGTCGCCGCGGCGGAGGTACGCAACCGCGAAGCGTCGCCCGTCGGGAGACTGGAGCGCCACCCGAATCAGCCCGGACACGACGAGGAACAGCGGTGGGCCCTCCAGCAGGCGACCTCTGGGCAGCTCGGCCCGCACCGACTCGGAAAGCAGGTGGTCACGCAGCCGATCAGGCAATCGGGCCAGCGCGCTGCGCCCGAGGGCGGCCTGCACCTCCTCCCGGGGGAACGGGTCGCGGCTGCCATGGACGTTGGTCACGCGGTGAGCTCTCTGGCTGCTTGCTCGCTCGTCTTGTCCCGTCCTATCGGCATCAACAGCTTGGGCCTTGAAGTCTCGCCCTGCCTGCTCCTCGAGTTGGAGAGGACGCCCGCGATGCGCCGGCATTCGCTGGCCGTCGGGCTTGCCGGCTCACCTCGGTCCCCGGTCCGATCCGGTCGCTGGCTGAGCGACGAGTGCTGGCAGGTCGAGGAGCTGGCGGAGCGTGGCGCGGTCGACCTGCCCGGCGAAGTGCCGCTCGACGGCCTCGACGAAGGCCGGGCGGGCGGCGGCGAAGACTTCGTTCCCTTCGGGGCTGAGAGCGCCGTAGACGGTCCGGCGGTCGTCCGGATCGCGCTCGCGTACGACAAGCCCGCGCTCCTCGAGGCGGTCGACGGTCTTGGTCACCGCGCTCTTGGCGACACCGAGCCCATCTGAGATCTCGACCATGCGCAGCCGGTGGCCTGGGGCCATGGCCACCTGGCAGAGCACCAGGTTCTCCGCCAGGGTCAGCCCGACCTCGGCCTGCAGGTCCCGGTTGATGAGGACCCGCACCCGGTCGACGACCTCGCAGAGCCCCATCCACGCCTGGAGGCCCTCGGGCCGTTCGCCTGCCATGTTTCCCACAGCCCCGAGCCTACCACTTTGGTTGACAAGAGAACAGTTGCCCTACTAACGTTCTATAGTAAATCATCATCTAGGGAACGGAGTAGCAGATGGACGCAGAGCTCACCATCACCAAGCGGCCGCCCGGGCGGGCAGGACGCGCTGCCGCCCGCTACCGAAGCGCACGAGCCGAGATCGAACCGCTCGTCGCGCTCATCGTCGACCTCGCTGCGCTCGGCGCCCTGCTGCACCGGCATGGCAGCGACGCCCGGACGCGGACCCGGACGCGGACGCGGACCCGGACGGGAGGCGAAGGGTGAGCGTGTTCTCCGAAGCCGAGCTGTCCTACCTGGCAGAGCGCCGCCTTGGGCGGCTCGCCACCATCGGCCCGCACGGCCGGCCCCACGTTGTCCCCCTCGGCTGGTCCTACAACCAAGCCCTCGACACCATCGACGTCGGCGGACGGGACTTCGCCAACACCAGAAAGTTCCGAAACGCCCGAGACAACCCCAAGGTCACCTTGGTCATCGACGACGTCCTGCCCCCGTGGCGGCCACGGGCGGTCATGGTCGCCGGCGACGCCGAGACCCTCACCGAAGCCACAGGCGGTGATGGCGGGCCGCTCGGAGCGATCATCCGCATCCACCCCGTCGAGGTCATCAGCTGGGGCCTCGACACCACCACATAGCCCCCCAATCCATCACCCACTCGAAAGGAAACCAACCATGACCACCCAAACCAAGACCCAGCCCGTCCCATCCTCACAGCCCAGGACGTCCGCCATCCGGGCGGCCGGCGCCGCCGGGACTATCGGAGCCGCCGTCACCGTCTGGCTCCTCGCCCACTTCGCTGCCGGGGTGACCTTGCGACAACCGGCCTTCAGCGCCACCGCGCAACCCGCACACCTCGCCATCGGTTTCGTCATCGCCGCCGCAGCCGTCGCGTCGCTCGCCGGGTCGGCCGTCGCCAGCCTGATCGGGCGTACGACCCGGCGGCCACGCGCCACCTGGGTGATCATCGCCACCGCAGCCACCGTGGTCTCACTCTCCATGCCTTTCTCCGGGCACGGCATCACCGTCACCCAACGCATCGCCGTCGCCTGCATGCATCTCGCCGTCGCAGCCGTGCTGATCCCAGTGATCGCCGCAACTCTCCCGGCGCAGCGCCGCTCGGGCCGGAGGCACACAGGGCGCTTCCCCGCTGGTGACACCGCCCAGCCGGCCGCCCCGAGCCCCCGTTGACCCGATCCGCCACCCCACCACCAGGGGATCCGACCACCAACATCGCCCGGCCCGTCACAGAGACAGAAAGTGAGCCCGTGCTGTGGAACTTCTGGGCGCCTGATGCGTAAGACAGGATGATGCCGGTGGCAACGCAGGACGACGCAACATTGATGCGGGCGGCGCAAACTGATCCGGCATCCTTCGGCGCTCTCTTCGATCGCCACTTCACCGCGGTCTACCGGTTCTGTGAGCGCCGGGTCGGGCGAACGATGGCCGAGGACCTCGCCGGCGAGACGTTCCGGCGGGCGTTCGAGGCCCGCCACTCCTACGACCTCAGCAGGCCGATTGCTCTTCCGTGGCTGTACCGGATCGCCCTCAACCTCGTCCGCGATGCGCTCCGCGCGAGAGCGGCTGAGGACCGGGCCTACGCCCGGCTGCACGCCCTGGCGGGGACCGGGTCGCCGAACGAGGACGGCCAGGCGGCACGGCGCGCCGAGGCCCGCGCGGACCTCGCCGTGCTCGCCCGCCTGCTCCTGGCCGAACCGCAACAGGACGTGGAGGCCCTGTTCCTGCATGTCTGGGACGGGTTGAGCTACCTCGACGTCGCAGCTGCCCTTGGCGTCCCCGTCGGCACGGTCCGGTCCCGGCTGAGCCGGCTCCGCCACCGACTCGAAGAAGCCCTGGCAATCGAGGGTGGCGGCTCGCCCTCGTCCCGGTACAAGGAATTGGAGTAGCGATGGATAGACTCGCCCA
>JAKBBS010000006.1 GCA_021808425.1 Actinomycetes bacterium | reverse complement strand
GGACGAGATAGCGCAAGCAGCGCGCTTCCTCGGCGCGACGGCGACAACTGCGGGCGGCGTTGCCGAGGCGATCGAGGCGGCAAGAGACGCGGCCAGCCCGGACGACCTGATTTTCGTAACGGGTTCATTGTACGTGGTTGGCGCCGCTCGGGCAGTTCTCGGCGCGCGTCGTGGCGGCTAACCTGCATCCTTCGTGAATCGAACACTGGTTATCTGCAAGCCTGACGCCGTCGAGAGAGGGTTGACGGGAGAGATCATCGCCCGCCTGGAGCGCAAGGGCCTGACCCTCGTGGCTGCGGAGCTTCGAACTTTGGACAGGGCTGCGGCGGAGGCCCACTACGAGGAGCACAAGGGGAAGGGCTTCTACGAGGACCTTCTCGGCTTCATCACCAGGTCGCCGGTGATGCTCCTGGTTCTCGAGGGACCTATGGACACCTGGCAGATCGTCCGGACCATGATGGGAGCCACGAACCCGGCCAACGCGGCGCCCGGGACCATAAGGGGCGATCTGGCGACAGACACCGGAGAGAACCTCGTCCACGGCTCCGACAGCGCCGAGGCAGCATTGCGTGAGATTGGTAACTTCTTCCCGCTCCTCACGTAGCAGCCCCCGACGTGCTCTGTCGCGGCGGCGGCGGAACTATAGTGTGGGGAGCCGCTCGAGTGGTGGATTTGCGAACGAAAGGACTGGTGCTTTTGACCAGCCCGTTTGGCCGGCCTGCTGCCGCGGTTCCCGGGACTTAGTAGAGGAGGCCTCTTCGGATGTCGGAAAAAATCTTGAACGGCTTCTTGGGACGAGACATGGCGGTCGACCTCGGCACCGCCAATACGCTCGTCTACGTGCGAGGTCGGGGGATCGTGCTCAACGAGCCGTCAGTTGTTGCTGTCAATACGAAGGACAATCGCCCGGTCGCTGTCGGTATGGAAGCCAAGCGCATGATCGGCCGCACGCCGAGCCATATCCAGGCGATACGGCCCCTTCGTGACGGTGTCATCGCTAACTTCGACATGTGCGAGAAGATGCTCGCCTATTTCATTCGAAGGGTCAACGGCACGAGGCGCTTCTCACGGCCGCACATGGTCATCTGCGTCCCGTCGGGGATCACCGGGGTCGAGCAGCGGGCTGTACAGGAGGCTGCGGAATCTGCAGGCGCCCGCAAACCCGCCTACATAATAGAGGAGCCGATGGCGGCAGCGATCGGGGCCGGCCTGCCGGTGCACGAACCAACCGGGAACATGGTCGTCGACATCGGCGGAGGCACAACCGAGGTCGCCGTGATCTCGCTCGGGGGTATCGTGGCGTCGCAGTCCGTGAGGATCGGCGGCGACGAGCTCGATGACGCAATCATCCAGTTCATCAAGAAGGAATACAGCCTCGCGTTGGGCGAGCGGACGGCTGAAGAGATCAAGATAGCGCTCGGCTCGGCATGCCCGCTCGAGGAGGAGCTTTACGCCGAGATTCGAGGGAGGGACCTGATCACCGGGTTGCCGAAGACGATCGTCACTACCACCGAGGAGATACGGGAAGCAATCGAGGAGCCGGTGTCTGCAATTGTCGACGCCGTGAAAGTGACACTGGACAAGACGCCGCCGGAGCTGGCCGCGGACATCATGGAGCAGGGCATCGTGTTGACGGGCGGTGGGGCGATGCTTCACGGGCTGGCCGCCCGCCTGATGTCGGAGACGGGAATGCCGATCGTCGTGGCGGACGATCCTCTTACCTCAGTTGTCATGGGAAGTGGACAGTGCCTGGAGAGCTTCGACGTTCTCAAGGGCGTGCTGATGACGTCGCAAACTCCTTGATCGGTGGAAGTGGGCAATAAGTCTCAACCTGATCTGAAACTTTAGGGTCTGAGGTCTTCGTGGTAGCCCATCGACGGTCTCTGCGGTCACGCTATGTGATTGCCGCTCTACTCCTTCTTGCCCTGACCCTTGTGGTTCTCGATACTCGCGGTCGCGGTGGGGGCGTCATCGGTCGAGTGCGCAACGCTGTCGCAGACGGGTTCAGCCCGCTTCAATCTGCGACGCACGACGTGCTTCGACCCATCGGCAACTTCGTGACGGGGGCCATCGACTACGGTTCGCAGCGCGCTCAGAACCAGAAGCTGCGCAACCAGGTGGCCGCGATGTCGGTCGGGGCGGCTCAAGCAGCCGCCGCAGAGCAGGCGGCGAGCGAGGTGTTGAAGGAGCAGGGACTCACCTTTGTCGGCTCGATTCCGACTCGCAGCGTGCAGATTATCGATCGCAGCTCGTCCAACTTCTCTGTCAGTCTCACGGTCGACAAGGGAACGTCGCAGGGGATAGCGGTAGGGGAGCCGGTGGTCGCCGTCGGTGGCCTCGTCGGGACAGTCGCTTCGGCGGGTTCGACAACATCGACGGTGCGCCTCATGGGAGATCCAAGCTTCTCCGTTGGAGTGAGCTTGCCAGGCGGGAATGTCGGGTCGGCCTCCGGGCAGGGTCAAGGCAAGCCGCTCACGGTGACAGTGGACACGACTTCCCTGAAGCCTCCGGCGCTCAAGGTTGGAGAGATCATCTCCACGAGCGGACTGTCGCTCGAGGCGTTCCCTAAAGGTATCCCCGTCGGGCGCATCTCCAAGGTGTTGTCGCAGCCCGGATCTCTGGAGCCGGCAATCGAATTGACGCCGGTCGTAGACGTCGCACAATTCTCCTTTTTACAGGTACTCCTGTGGTCGCCGCCTTGAGATGACCTCACCGATCATTCCGAAAATCCGCATCGCTGTGGTGATAGCCGTCGTCGTTTTGCTGCAGACCTCCATAGGGGGCGATCTTCGCGTGGCGGGAGTGGCGCCGGACCTCCCGCTCGTTCTCGCTGTCGCCGCAGGGATAGTCGCCGGGGCGCAGACGGGGGCGTGGATTGGCTTTTGGACGGGCCTCGTTCTCGATTTACTAGCTCCGGCTATGCCGATAGGGCTTCACGCATTCACATTCTGTGTAACCGGATTCATCGTCGGGACCCTCTTCGAATCGGTTCTCGAGGACCGCGTGCTTACAGTCGCGCTCGTAGGAGGCGCCGCAACGGTCGCGTCGGTCCTGGTGTTCGTCGGTGTCGGAGATCTTCTCGGCCAGACCCAGCTTCTCGCGTCGGGGCGGTCGTGGCTTTTGGAGGTGATCCTCGTCGAGGCGGCATGGAGCGTGCTTCTGGCGGTTCCGACAGAGTGGCTCTACCGGAGGGTTGGCCCGCACGGCGGCGCGCAGGTCCGTAAGGCAGCGATGTCCGGAGCGCTCCCCTCCCGGGAGCAGAGAGTGCAATGATCTAGCAGCGTGGCTCAAAGCGAGAAACTGTGAACGACGCTCGACCCCGGGACCGGAGCCGCTGGCAGCGCTTCGACGTGATCCTCGTGGCGGCGGCGGTAGCGATCGGATCCTTTGGATGCCTGATGGTCTACACGGCCACCCGCTACCAGTTCGCTGCGGCACACATCAGCCCGACCTACGACCTGAAGAAGCAGGCCATCTTCATGGTGCTTGGGATAGTCGTGATGATCGGTGTCGCCGCGGTCGACTACCACCACTACGGGGCCTTGTCGGGAGTCCTCTACGGCGTTTCGGTGCTGATGCTCATAGCCGTGTACCTCGTCGGCCACAAGAGCAGGGGCGCGCAAGCCTGGTTTCAGCTCGCGGGCTACCAGTTTGAGCCGTCGGAGTTCGCGAAGGTGGCTCTGATCCTTGCGCTGGCGGCTTTCTGCGCGGCGGCCAAGGGCCGCCTGACTGGCCGTGCGCTCGTCGTGGTCCTTGTGCTGTCGGCGATCCCATTCGTGCTCATCTACAAACAGCCTGACCTCGGGACGGCGCTGGTGCTGGCCTTCGTGCTCATCGCGGTGCTCGTACTTGGTGGAGCGTCGCCGCGCCATCTCGGCGCTCTCGCGGCGTTGGGACTGGTGCTGGCCGTCGCTGTGGTGCACTTCGGTGTCCTGAAGAGCTACCAGGAAGCCCGTCTCACCTCGTTTCTCAATGCCACGAACCGTCCTAGCGCGGCGCTACTTGCGACTCCCGCCGGCGCAAACGAGTACAACGTCGCCGAGTCGAAGATCGCGGTGAGCAACGGCGGCCTGACGGGACAGGGCATCGGCAAAGGGGCGCAAACCAACCTTGCGTACGTGCCCGAGCAGCAGACTGACTTCATCTTCAGCGCCGTGGGCGAGCAGGTCGGGTTTGTCGGCTCGGCGCTCCTGCTGGTGCTGTTCGCTGTCGTGCTGTGGCGGACGTGGAGGACGGCGTTGCTGGCGAAGGATCTGTTCGGAACCCTCGTCTGTATCGGGGTGTTTGCTATGATCACCTTCCAGGTTTTCGAGAATGTCGGCATGGCTATCGGCATCATGCCTGTGGCCGGCATACCCCTTCCCTTGATGAGCTACGGCGGCTCGTCCGTCGTGATGACTTTCGTTGCGATCGGACTAGTGCTCAGTGTCAGGCTGAACACGGCGCGCTGATCGGTCGTCGAGGCCTCCGGGCTGCGCACGAAAGACCTTGCGACACGGAGAACTTGGGAGCAACGAACTGGAGTCGCCTCGCAAGGGTCTAGAATCATCTTTCAGATGAGGCCTCTCGGAGCGGTACATGACTGGTTCGCGCAGATGTTGCGCTACCACCTCGCCCCGCAGGAAGGCCCCCTCGCGGATCAATACCCGAGGCGCGCTATACGAGCTCAAAATGCTCGTATAGCGCTCGCCCGGGAAGCCGCACGCCTCGGGGCGTGCGAGGTGAGAAGGGATTTGTGTGATGACGGACTTGAATGCCGGCGGAGCCGGCATACAACGCCAAGACGGGGCGCCAACTTCAGCCGACGGGGAAAGCTCCGGCGCCGAAGCGCCGACTCTCACGCCGGAAGCGGGAGCTCCTGGCGCTAGGCGTCGCCGCAGAGGCTCTCGGGGCGGTACGCGCCGCACGACGAACCGGGACGCGAACAGGGCTGGTGACGCCGGGCAGGACGAGGCCTCGCTGGCCGGGGACACCCCGGTTGGCACTGATTCGAGTCCCGACTCAGATGCCGACTCGACCGACGCCGATTCCGCCGACGCTGATTCCGCCGACGCTGATTCCGTCGAAAAGCGGCCGTGGACGATAAAGCCTCTCGAGAGCATCCCGCCACCGCCCGGGCGGCCGAAGGTCGGGGACAGCCGACCGGCCCCGTCGGCGCAAGCTGAGAAGTCAACGCCGAACAGGCCCGGTCGCCGCAAGTCCGTCCCCGACGACGGTGACGCCGTCCAGGCTGATGCTTCGCCCGAACGCGCCCGCCGCAGACGCAAAGCGGGCCGCGGCGGGGGGGGCGCAGGGGCCGCCACCGCACGGTCGTCGGGCGTCCAACCGATCCGGGCGGTCCTTTCGGACGCCCCAGTCGAGCTCGACGAGGGCACTCTCGAGAAGCGTCGCGGCCGCGAGCGCAAAGGGCGGCCGGTCGGTCGCTATACGATGGTCGTTCACTCAAGCGGCGAGGTCACCCAGGTAGCGGTCCTCGAGGGACGCTCCCTGATAGAGCACTACGTGTCGCGCCCGGCCGACGACGCGAACCAGATCGACGGGAATATCTATCTGGGCAGGGTGCAGAACGTCCTCCCCGGGATGGAAGCGGCGTTCGTGGACATCGGCACGCCGAAGAACGCGGTGCTCTACCGGGGCGACGTCCGCTACGACCGCGACGACATCGAATCGTCGTCGCCTGGCACCCCCGATGGCTCAGAGGCAGGTCCCACCCGCGGGAAGCTCCCCGGGGCGGCTCGCAACGCCCGGATAGAGCAGCTGCTGAAGAACGGCCAGACCGTGCTGTGCCAGGTGGTCAAGAACCCCATCGGGACGAAAGGGGCCCGCCTGTCCCAGGAGGTGTCGCTGCCCGGCCGTTTCGTCGTTCTGATACCTGGAAGCGACACTTACGGCATATCGAAGCGTCTCGGCGACGAGGAGCGCAAGCGTCTTCGCAGGATCCTCGACGAGATCCGCCCGGCTGGGCACGGCCTCATCGTGCGGACCGCAGCGGAAGGAGCGACCGCCGACGAGCTACGCCGTGACGTCCTACGACTCGCCGGCCAGTGGGAGAGGATCGAGCGCCTTGCGGCGGGCTCCCGGGCCCCGACGCTGCTTTACCGTGAGCCGAGCATGGCTGTCCGGGTAATACGCGAGGAGTTCAACAAGGACTACCGCAGCGTGGTCATCGACGACCAGTCCATCTTCGACGAGGTAAAAGAGTACGTTGCGAGCGTCAACCCGGAGCTCGCCGACAGGATCGAATGGGCCGGCGCATCCGGCGACCCGCTGCCGGTATTCGAGCGTCACCACGTCCACGAACAGGTCCACAAGGCGCTCGACCGTAAGGTGTGGCTGCCCTCGGGAGGTTCTCTGATCATCGAGCGGACCGAGGCCCTAACGGTGATCGACGTGAACACGGGCAAAAATGTCGGAACTTCGAATCTTGAGCAGACGGTGTTCGCCAACAACCTGGAAGCGGCCGAAGAGATAGCTCGGCAGTTGCGCTTGCGTGACATCGGCGGAATCATCGTTATCGACTTCATCGACATGGAGATCGCGCCGAACCGAGCCGAGGTCATGAGGACATTTCGAGCCGCCCTTGCGAGGGACAAGACCCGCACCCAGGTATTCGACATCTCGGAGTTGGGCCTGGTGGAGATGACACGAAAGAGAATCTCCGAAGGTCTGATTGAAGCCCTTTCCGAGACGTGCCCCACGTGCGCAGGGCGGGGAATCGTCTTCGATCAGTCGCTGCTGTAGGAAGACCCGGCCGTCCCTGATATACTCTTCTCCTTGTGTATGCGGTGATCGACAGTGGCGGCAAGCAGGCGCGGGTGCAGGAAGGTGAGACGCTTTCCGTGGAGTTGCTAGCCGCAAGTCCGGGAGAGGAAGTGGCGCTCAGGCCCGTGCTCGTCGTAGACGGGGAGCGGGTGATCTCGGGCCGTGCCGCCCTCGCCGGTGTGACCGTCACAGCGCGGGTGGTCGGTGAAAGCAAGGGACCGAAGATCCGCGGGTTCACCTACAAGTCGAAGACTCGGGGACGCAAGTCGTGGGGTCACCGCCAGCATTACACCACGGTCGAGATCACGGCGATCGGTCTCGGCGCCGCAACTGCTGCCACCACTTCGGAGGCTTGAAGACATGTCAAAGACCAAGGGCGGGGGGTCCACTCGCAACGGGAGAGACTCTGCCGCACAACGACTCGGAGTGAAGGTTTACGACGGGACGGCCGTGACGGCCGGTTCGATAATCGTGCGCCAGCGCGGCACCCATTTCCACCCGGGAGACAACGTGGGACGAGGAGGCGACGACACCTTGTTCGCCCTGTCCGACGGGACAGTCAAATTCGCGAGCCGCAAGGGACGCAGGCTCGTTGACGTCCTCACCACCTGACCGCACGGTGACCGGGCAGGCGGAACGAGCCCGCCGGGGCGAAGCCGCTTGATGGCGTCCTTCGTCGACGAAGCCCAGATTCATGTCAAGGGCGGCGATGGTGGGGCCGGATCAGTGTCTTTCCGTCGTGAAGCCCACGTAGCCAAAGGTGGACCAGACGGCGGCGACGGCGGCGACGGCGGCCATGTGTGGCTGGTGGCCGACAGTAACATCTCATCGCTTTTCTCCTTCCGTGACCATCCCCACCGACGGGGCGGCAACGGCACCCACGGGATGGGCAAAGGGCGCCACGGCAAGGCCGGCGGGGATGTGACGGTACCTGTCCCGCCCGGAACCGTCGTGCGCGGACCCGACGGTGACGTGGTAGCGGACCTGGCGCGCCACGGTGACCAGTGGATGGCGGCCCGGGGGGGTGCAGGGGGCCGCGGGAACGCCCGGTTCCTGTCGAACCGTCGCAGGGCCCCTGCTTTCGCCGAGCAGGCCGAACTGGGCGAGGAGCGCTGGCTCGACCTCGAGCTGAAGCTTATGGCTGACGTCGCGATCGTCGGCTTCCCAAACGCCGGTAAGAGCACTCTGATCTCGAAAGTGTCAGCGGCGAAGCCAAAAATTGCCGACTATCCGTTTACAACGCTCGAACCGCACCTCGGGGTCGTAAGGTTCGCTGAGCACGAGCTTGTGGTCGCGGACATCCCCGGTTTGATAGAAGGGGCGAGCGAAGGAAAAGGGCTCGGCCACAAGTTTCTTCGACACATCGAACGCGCCAGAGCACTTCTCGTTCTCGTGGATCTGACCGCCCCGGACGGCCGTTCGCCAGAGGAGCAGGAGAGGGTGCTTTTGGACGAACTGGGCCGCTACGAACCGCAGTTGCTCGAGCGCCCGAGGCTGGTCGTCGGCTCGAAGGCTGACGACCCGGACGTATGGGGCTGGCACGGGGATCGAATCTCAGCGATCACAGGCGACGGAATCAAGGAAGTTCTCGGACGTCTCGCGGGGTTGGTCGCCGACGCCCGCGCGTCGGGGGCCAGCGAAAGGAGGTTTGTACTTCACCGCCCCGAGCAGTCCGGCGTATTGGTCCTTCGCCATCCCGACGGAAGCTGGGAGGTCGAGGGCCGGCCGGCGCTTCGCGCTGTCGCCTTGTCGGACCTCACCATCCCCGACGCCCTCGAATACGCCCAGGGAAGACTGAAGCGCCTCGGAGTCGACCGTGCTCTACAGCGCGCCGGGGCGAAGAGCGGAGACCTCGTCAGGATCGGCAGCTTCCAATTCGACTTCGAAGCAGATATCGCGTGAGCGAACCGGGGACCCGACCGGCCCTAGATACGTCGGGGGGCCAACTGGTCGTCGTCAAGATCGGCACCTCGTCGCTGACGGACGCGAGAGGTGTGATCCAGACCGCGACGATCGAGAAGCTCTGCGACGAGGTCGCAGTGCTGAGAGCGCGTGGCGACAAGGTGGTTGTCGTCACTAGCGGTGCGATCGCCGCCGGTCTGCCACTGCTTGGAATGGGCGAAGCGAGACCGACGGATATGGCCGTCCTGCAGGCTGTCGCAGCGGTCGGCCAGGCGCATCTAGTCGGTTTCTACAACGCCGCCCTCGCAGCGCGTGGCTTGGTCGCAGGGCAGGCCCTTTTGAGTCCCGGTGACTTCGTCAGTCGCCAGCAGTACCTCCACGCCCGCCAGACCCTGCGCATCCTCCTCGAGTTGGGCGTCGTGCCTGTCGTAAACGAAAATGACGCAATCGCCGACGACGAAATCCGCTTCGGTGACAACGACCGCCTCGCCGCACTTGTCTCGCACCTGATCCGTGCCGACGTGCTCGTGATACTCACCGACACCCCGGGTTTGCTGACCGCGGACCCGAGGCTTGACGGGACCGCCTCGCTCATCGAGGAGGTCGAGGCGCTCGACCGTGACCTCGAGGGCATCGCCGGGGGCGCCGGTTCGGACCGGGGCAGCGGCGGGATGGCATCCAAGCTTGCAGCCGCCCGGATGGCAGCATGGTCTGGAGTGCGCACCGTGATCGCCGCAGCTACCCGACCGGACGTGCTCGCGGACGCCGTCGACGGCGTGGCCGGCGTCGGCACCACTTTCGTAGCGCGCGACTCCCGCCTCCCCGCACGCAAACTGTGGATCGCGTTCGCCGTCGGGGCGTCGGGTGTCGTCAAAGTCGACGCCGGTGCGCGTGACGCGATCCTGGGCAAAGGAGGCTCTCTCCTCCACGCCGGGGTACGGGAAGTCGTAGGGGATTTCGCCGCCGGCGACGCAGTCGAAGTCGCAGGCCCTGACGGTGTGGCTTTCGCGAAGGGACTCGTCCGCCGTCCCGCCTGGCAGGTGCGAAATTTCAAAGGCATGCGAAGCGCCGCGCTACCCGCCGACGTCCCCGCAGAGGTGCTGCACAGGGACGACATGGTTATCCTCTGGTAAGTGTCGGAGCCCTGCGTCTGGCAGGATGATCACTGCCGCCGGTCCGGCGGTGTCAGCTTCGAGTGCTCGGAGGTCAGCTGGTGCAGCTAGGTATGGTCGGGCTCGGCAGGATGGGTGCGAACCTCGTTCGCCGGCTCATCCGCGATGGTCATGAGTGCGTCGTCTACGACGTCAGTTCCGAAGCGGTCGCTTCGCTCGAAGGCGACGGCGCTACGGGTGCGGCGAGCATCGAGGACTTCGTCTCCAAGCTTCGCGTACCGCGGGCGGCGTGGGTGATGGTCCCCGCGGCCTACACCGGCGACACTGTCGACAAGATCGCTTCGGTGATGGCTTCGGGAGACGTGATCATCGACGGAGGCAACTCCTACTACCGCGACGACATCCATCGCGCCGCGTCGCTCGCAGAGCGAGGCATCCACTACGTGGATGTAGGCACGAGCGGCGGGGTTTTCGGTCTTGAGCGGGGTTACTGCTTGATGATCGGCGGCGAAGCCGAGGTCGTGTCGCGCCTCGACCCGATCTGGAAGACAGTCGCCCCCGGCGTGGGAGCAGCCCCGCGCACCGAGGGTCTCACAGGGAAGCCGTCCCAGGCCGAGCAGGGCTATTTGCACTGCGGGCCGAACGGCGCTGGGCACTTCGTAAAGATGGTCCACAACGGCATCGAGTACGGGGTGATGGCGGCCTACGCCGAGGGTCTCAATATCTTGAGCAAGGCAAACCTTGGCAAGAAATCCCCATCCGAAGTGGACGCAGAGACGACCCCACTTTCGAACCCGGAGTACTACATGTACGACCTCGACATCCCGGCGGTCGCTGAGGTCTGGCGTCGCGGAAGCGTCGTGTCCTCGTGGCTGCTCGACTTGACGGCGCACGCCCTTTCGGTCGACCCGGGCCTCTCCGGTTTCGCAGGGAGGGTGTCGGACTCGGGGGAGGGTCGCTGGACTCTCATGGCCGCCATCGATGAGGGGGCCCCGGCGTACGTGCTGTCGTCGGCGGTCTTCGAGCGCTTCTCGTCCCGAGGCGAGGCCGACTACGCCGACCGCCTCCTGTCGGCCATGCGCAAAGAGTTCGGCGGCCACGACGAGAAGGCCGGCTGAACCCGATACCGTTTACTTAAGCCCCGGCCGGGCCGAAGGTCAGGATTCGCTACTCCTCGGTCGAGGCTTCGACGGGCTCCTCGTGCGCTGGCGCGCCTGTCTCAGCTGCACCCGACCCGAGAGCGCCCTGGCTCGAGGAACCTGACAGCTCGCCCGACGCCTGTCCTCCCGCTTGACCGCTGCCCAGCATCTGGGCCCTGATGACGTCGAGGCGGCTGCGGGCCTCGGCGCCGAGTGCTGCCTGCTGGACCTCCAGCATGCGGGTTTCGACGGTCTGGCCACTCAACTCTGACGTTCCTATCGCCTTTGCGTAGCGGGACTCTATCTTGGCTCTCACCTGGTCGAGCGACGGCGCCGACTGGTCGACGGTGTCGCTGAGCGAGCTCATCGCCTTGTTCAGCTGTTCTTGCATCTTCGCCTGGTCGAGCTGCGACATCAGCTTCTGGCGTTCCGCCAGCTTCTGCTGGAGCGCCATCGCATTCTGCTGAACCGCCCCCCGAGCCTGGTCCGCGGCCTGGGCTGACTGGAGGCTGAGGGTCTTCAGCTCGTTGACCTGGTTCTCCGTCGCGACGAGACGGTTGGCGAACGCCTCGGCGGTCTGGTTGTACTCGTTCGCTTTGGCCGTGTCGCCCGCCTGCTCGGACTGCTGAGCCATGAGGAGAGCCTGGCGAGTCGACAGGTTCATCTTCTCGAGCTCCTCCATCGCCCGGTTTAGCTGAAGCTCGTGCTGTTTGTGGTTGGCGACGACGTTGGCGGCCTGCTCGACCAGGCGGCGGTGCTGGTCCTGCGCTTCGGTGATCGCCTGTTCGAGCTGTATCTTCGGGTCCGCTCTCTCCTCGAAGCGGCTGTTTGTCTTGGCGGTGAAGTACCGGAGACGCTTGCGAAACAGATCGAGGACGTTCATGAACGACATGCTACGACGTCTCTCCGCCGTCAGGTGCTTCAGCAGTTCCGAGGGCGGCTGCTAGCGAGCGAATCTCGTCCGAGACAGCGTCGAAGTCGTCGTCGATGCCCGCCTGAATGCCGCCCGTCTCCATGTCAGTTGAAAGACCCGACGACACCGCCATGGCGATCAGGTCCGCCGTCGCCTGGTCGAGCGCGCCAGCTGCACTTTGGATCCGCTCGAGCAGGCGCGCCGCCGTAGCGTCGCTCTGCCGGCGGCCCCGCAGGCGCGCCGCAATCGACTCCTCCATTCGCTCGAGCTCGCTTCGACGAGCCGAAGTTCCAGGCGATTGCCGGGCCAGCTCGCCCTGAACCTCGCGAAGCGACGCGGCGAGCTCGTCGGCTCTCGGTCCAACCGGGCGCGGCCAACCGGTCCCGGACCCCGCCAGGCCCGTCACCTGGCGCACGGCCGCAGCTATCGCGTCGACGCGAGCCCAAAGCCGGGGCTGAATCTCCGCGAGCCGCTCCCGGGTCGGGCCGTCCGGCCAGGACGCGAGCGCGGCGTCGAAGCGGTCGCGTGCAGCGACTGTCTGCGCGAGAACCGACCGCCACGGTTCGTTCACGCTCCACGGGTCGATGTCGGCAGGGCGGGCGTCGTCGCGCGAACGCCGACGCGCACGAAAAAATCGGCGTTTCGGGCGCCGAGCGGGGTCCGCGGATCCTGGCATATGTCAAGGTTACGGTCGATGGCGGCCTCCGGGGCGCAACGAGGCGGTAGTCTCGCCTGCATGAGCAGCGGAATGCTGAGGGATCTGGGGTTGCGAGCCAAAGCCGCCAGCAGGGTTCTGGCTTCGACGCCAGGAGGGTGCAAGGATGCCGCGCTCGACAAGGCTGCCGCAGCTCTGGTGGGATCCGCAGACGAGATCCTCGCGGCGAACAGCACGGACGTTGCCAACGCCGTCGCGGGCGGCGTCAGCCCGACCGTCGTGGACCGTTTGCGGCTAGACGATAAGCGCGTCGTGGCGATGGCCTCCGGGCTTAGCTCGTTGGTATCGCTTGCGGACCCCGTCGGCGAGGTGCTCGACGGTTGGGTACGCCCGAACGGGCTAGCAATCAGGCGCGTGAGGGTCCCGCTCGGTGTCGTCGCGGTCATATACGAGAACAGGCCGAACGTGACGAGCGACGCAGCGGGGCTTTGCCTCAAATCGGGGAACGCGGCGCTGCTGCGGGGAAGCTCGGGTGCCATCCACTCCAACAAGGCGATCGCCGAGGTCATCCGCGGCGCGTACCGCAGCGCCGGGCTCCCCGAGGACTGCCTCGTCTTCGTCGACGACCCGACGCGCGAGTCCGTGCCCGAGTTCCTCCGCCTCGACGGGCTGATCGACTGCCTGATACCGCGCGGCGGACGCTCGTTGATCGACACGGTAAAAGAGCATGCAACAGTGCCGTACGTGATCGACGGCGACGGGAACTGCCACGTGTACGTCGACGCATCCGCAGACCTCGACATGGCCGTCGCAATCGTCGCGAACGCCAAGACACAGCGCCCGAGCGTCTGCAACGCCGCCGAGACGCTCCTCGTGCACGCAGACATAGCACAGCGTCTCTTGGAGAAGCTCGATCCCGCGCTCGAGTCGGTCGAGCTTCGGGGCGACCGGGCGAGCCGGGCGATCCTCGGAGAGCACCGGATAGCGCCTGCCACCGACGAGGACTACGCCACCGAGTTCTTGGACCTGATCCTTTCCGTCAAAGTCGTCGCGGGCGTTTCCGAGGCGATAGAGCACATCGGCCGGTTCGGGTCCGGCCACACCGAGGCGATCGTCACGTCCGACCTCGACAACGCACGTCGCTTCCAGCAAGAAGTCGACGCCGCTGCCGTGGTCGTCAACGCCTCCACCCGATTCACCGACGGCGAGCAGTTCGGTTTCGGGGCAGAGATCGGTATCAGCACCCAGAAGCTGCACGCACGCGGACCGATGGGACTTCGCGAGCTGACCACGGTCAAATACCTGCTCGACGGCACAGGCCAAGTGAGGACCTGACGGCTCGAGGCGCTGAGGCGGGTATCAGCCGAGGTGTTCCACGAAACGCTCGAGTTGTTTTAAGTTGCGGCACTCGAACGCGCCGTCGCAGTGAGCGGCGTACTGGCCGACGATCGAATCCCCGGTGTCCCAGTACGAGCGGGGCTCGGGGTTCAGCCAGTACATGTGCCGGGCTTTCTTCGCAACCTCCGCCAGGACCCAGGTTTGCGCAGCGTGGTAGTTGTTGCGGGCGTCGCCTAGCAGCAGCACCGTCGTCTTCGGGTTCACGTCGTGGCCCCACCTGTCCCAGAACACTTCGAACGCGTGACCGTAGTCGGAGTGGCCGTCGACCCATATGACGTCGGCCTCCGTGTTGATCCTCTGGATCGCTGCAGATATGTCCTCGGTCCCCTTGAAATAGTCGGTCACTTCGTCGATCCCGTCGATGAACACGAACGATCTCACCCTGGAGAACTGTGAGCTGATCGCGTACACCATCTGCAAAGTGAAACGAGCGAACGCAGCGACCGAGCCGGAGATGTCCGCAACGACCATGATCTCCGGCTTGGATGGTCTTGGGTAGCGGAACCGGGGGTCCGCCGGGACGCCGCCATACGAGAGGGAATGGCGGACGGTGCTGCGAAAGTCGAGCGGTCCTTTGCGGCCGTGACGGCGTTTGCGTGCGAGGCGCACCGCAAGCTTGCGGGTGAGCGGTGTTATCGCCTTTCGTAGCGCGGCCAGCTCCTCACGGCTGGCGTGCATGAAGTCGACGTCCTCGGGCAGAGGTTTGCGGACGGACTTGGCGACTGCCTCGGCGCCACGGTCGGCGACGAGACGGCGGCGGATCTCGGCTTCGATCTCGCGTCGCAGCGCATCGAGGCGGTGCTCGAACTCCTCCCTCGTGAGCCGCTCTTCCAGGTCGGATTGGTCGGTGTTGGCATCTTTGGCCCGATCGAGCATCTTCGCCATCACCGACTCCAAGTCGAGCTGGCGCAAGGTGCGGTACAAGTAGTAGGTACCGCCGACCGGCCGCCCAGGCTCCATCCCGGCGTAGCGGGTGACAGCTGTCCGGGCGATGGCCCGCAACATCGAGTCGTTCCCGTCCATCAGCGCACGGAGCAGCATCTCGGCAAGCTGCTCTTGGGTGAGGCCTTCGCCGGAGCCGTGGCCGTCGCTGTCAGGGGTGCCGACGAGCTCGTTGAGCAGGTCTTCGGTCTCGTCCGACTCGCCGTCACCCGCGATCTGATAGCGGCGGCCCTGCAGGGAGAAGTAGACCTCGAAGACCGTCTCGAAGGTCTTCCAGTGCGCGTTGTTCTTGACCATCGTTGCTGCGAGCGCGTACTTGAACGCGTCGCGATCCTCGATCGGGACGTGACGCAGGGCTTCGACGGCGTCTAGGTTCTCCGTCAGGCTGACGGGTATACCGGCGTTGCGCAGCTCCTTGACGAATCCGGAGACGGACTCGAGGATACCGGCGGAGCTTCCCGGTGGAAGGGACAGCTCGGTTCCGTCCATGGGGGCGTTAGCGCTGCGAGCTCGGGGCGGCCAGGTCTTTCGCCGCCTTGTCGATGTCGGTCTTGTATTTGAGGAGGATGTGCAGCGTCTCGGTCGCGGTTGCCGCGTCCACAGACTGGATGCCAAGAAGGACGAGAGTGCGCGCCCAGTCGAGGGTCTCCGAGACCGACGGGGCTTTCTTCAAATCCAAACCCCGGATAGACCTGACGATCCTGACGACCTGGTCGGCGAGTGAGTCGGTGATGCCGGGCACTCGGGTCAGGACGATCTCCTTCTCGCGGTCCAGGTCGGGGTAGTCGATGTGCAGGAAAAGGCAGCGCCTCTTCAAAGCTTCCGACAGCTCCCGGGTGTTGTTGGAGGTTAGAAAGACGAGAGGTATCTGCGTTGCTGCGACCGTTCCGAGCTCGGGGATCGACACCTGGTAGTCGGAGAGGATCTCTAAAAGCAGGGCTTCGGTCTCGACCTCGACCCGGTCGACCTCGTCGATGAGCAGGACTACCGGTTCCTCGGCGCGGATCGCCTCCAGCAGCGGACGAGTCATGAGGAAAGGCTCCGAGAAAATGTCCTCCTCGATGTCACTCCACGTCTCGCCGGCAGCTTCGGTCACCCGCTCTGCCTGGATGCGAAGCAGCTGCTTCTTGTAGTTCCACTCGTAGAGGGCCTTCGACTCGTCGAGACCCTCGTAGCACTGCAGGCGGATGAGCCGGGAACCGGTCATCTCGGCGACGGACTTGGCGAGTTGCGTCTTTCCGGTACCCGCCGGGCCTTCGACGAGAACCGGCTTGCCGAGCCGCTCGGCTAGGAAGACGACCCCGGCGATACCCTCGTTGGCGAGATAGGCGACTGACGCAAGCCCTTTGCGCACCGAGTCCGGGGATTCGAAACGCGGGGAGGAGTGCTCGGTCACAGGCTCGGGGTCCTTTCGGTAAGGCGCAAAGAGAGTCATCTTACCGGGACTGCCCCGGCGGAGCCCAAGTCAAAGACGATAATAGGGACGGAACCGGTGCAAGCTGGTGATCTGGCAGTATTTGAAATAGCACGAGCCGTCTCTACGAGGAGGATGTCGATGGCGCTGTTCGACCGGGAGTTCATAGCGGTACCCGACGACCGCAAGAACCAGATCGTCTTCAAGTGGCCCGACGAGACGATCCGCAAGATGACGAGGGCGATAGTCAACGCGGATGAGATGGCAGTCTTCGTCAACACCGGCAAGGTGGTCGCGACGATGGGCCCCGGACGTCACCAGATCGACGCCGACGAGCTTCCGGGTCTCGGAATACTCATAGACTTCGCTACAGGGGGCAACGCCTACCGCGCCGAGCTCTACTTCGTCGGCACGCGGGAGTATCCCCGCAACAATTTCGGCGGCCGCATCGACGACGTGCAGGACCCCCAGACCGGAATGATCGTCACTCTCAGGGTGTTCGGGGACTACTCGATGAAGGTGACCGATCCGGTTGCGCTTATCACGAACCTCGTGGGAACTGTCAACGTCGCTGACAACGACGCTGTCACGGGTTGGATGAGCGACCAGCTCCTCAAAGTTCTGCGGACGCACATGACCGTGCAGGTCGTGCGCAACGGCTGGCCGATACTCGGGTTGTCCGCCTACACGCCCGACATCGAGAAGGAAGTAATCGCAGCGGGCAACGAGCAGCTCGCCAGCTACGGCGTGCAGATCGTGCGAATGGGTAACTTCGACATCAACCTTTCAGCGGAGGACGAAGCTCAGCTGAAGTCCCTCGCGAAGGACACCGCCTACTCGAGGCTGGCGGGAGGCTTCAACCAGTACGCGGCCGGCGAGATGGCACTCGGTGCCGGCGCTGGAATGGCCCAGGGGGGCGGCGCAGTCAGCGGGGCTTTCCTCGGCGCAGGACTCGGCATAGGCGGTCAGGCCGGCTCGCCACCCCAGCCGGGACCACCGCCTCCGCCAGGACCGGGGTTCGTGGGCGGGGGCTCGGGATACGCGGCTCAAGCCCAGGCGCAGGCCGCGGCAACGGCCAAGTGTCCCGCCTGTCAGGCCGACAACGCGACCGGCGCAAAGTTCTGCGTGTCGTGCGGGGCCGCCATGGCACCTCCCGGGCTGGTATGCGCCGGATGCTCCGCCTCGAACCCGCCGGGCAGCCGGTTCTGCTCGTCGTGCGGGGCTTCGCTCGCCCCGGCGGTCGTGCACTGCACTCAGTGCGGCACCGAGATCGCCTCGGGCGGGAAATTCTGCCCCTCTTGCGGCACGCCTGTGGCAGGTCCGGCCCCGGCCGACGCCTGAGCTACGCGGGCGGCGGCGGGGCCGCAATCCCCGCTTTCTGCTCGCGAAGCGGGATTACCCAGCTGAGCATGCTCTGGTAGACGGTCATGATCGACTGGCCGTAGACCGGGCTGGTGGCCCACCTACCCGCAAGTTTCACCCAAGTGTCGCAGCACCCGGCGAGCGGGGTTCCGCCTACCACGTCCGTGGAGCCTTTGGGTAGGGAACTCTTCGTGGCGTACTGGTAGAGCAGCTCGATCTGGGCTTCGACGCCGGTTGATGCGTCAGGGAAGCCCCATCCCTTCGTGCAACTGTCGCAGGCACCGATTCCAGCGAAGTTGTTGTTGGAAGCGGTCAGCTGGCCACCGGCTGGAAACGAGAAGTAGCCCGTTTCGATGATCGACTGCGCGAACGCCAGGTCGTCACGAACGCCGAAAGTCTTGCCCCATTTCGCGTAGAAATTGGCGAGTTGGGAGATGGGCACCGTCGCGTTGGCTTGATGCCCGGTGCTCGCGTACCAGGACGCGAGCTCGGCCGCGGTCAACATTGGTGCGCTCAGGATGCTCGGCGAGACAGGCACGGGAGGGTCGCTCGTCGCTGCCGACGAAGTCGACACCGACGCCACTTGTACCGGGCGTGCCACTGGGGAGTGGGCTAGCAGAGGCTCGGTCGTCGACGGGGTCGACGTGCCTGTCGCTGGCGCCGTCAGAGTGGGAAGCGGAGGGCTAGCAGCACTGGGGGGACTCACCGCCGCCTTCTGGATCAGCGAGAGGGTAGCGAGAGCGGAGTCAAGGTGGGCTTGGGCTTGATTGGAGACTGCCACTACAGCGCCGTATGCCCGCTCCGCCGCGACGACGCGTGACTGCGACTGCGACGCGAAGCTGACCGCAGACTGATAGTCAGCCCTAGCGCGCTGCCCGACAATTACGAGCAGTTCCTGGGCGTCGAGAGCGAGCAGGGCGCTGTGGATGTTCGAGGTGGCAGACGAGGACGACGGGCTTTCCGCGCCGACGTAGGCGCCGATTGCTATCGAGCGCAGCTTCGCAGCGGCCGCCGCCTCAACAGTCTTGGATGAAGCAAGCTCGAAGCGGGAGTCAGCTAGTGACGCCTCGGCGGCAGCAACTTGGGTAGCCGCGGCTGCCAGCACCGAGCGCGCTTGCGCGACGAGCGCCTCTGCCGGTTGGAAGTCCGCGATGGCGGTGAGCTGGTAGAGGTCGCCCTGAACCTTCGAGAGCACCGGTTTCAGATCGATTACAGGCACGGTTGTGGTAGTCGTCGACGCCGGCACCGTGGTGAGCGCGGAAGCGCCGTGGGCGACCGTGACCGGTTGGACAGAAGTGCCGGTCTTGCTTGCCGTCGACGCGAAAGCCGTGCCAGGGTTCGCCAAAGTCGAGGCGATCAGCCCCAACGAGACGATCCATACGAGCGCGCGGACGCCGGCCGGTCGGAAATAATTCACCTTGGCGTGTATCGGCTCCTCGGCAGCGAAGGTTGAAGTCGTCGAACCCGCGACGTCCCTTTTGACGCATAAGCGGAATCAGCCCGCCGCGCACTCTCCTGCCCCGACCTCAGCTACGTAGGGGCCGGTCTCGTCGAAGTCGACGTAAAAGTCGGGGCGTTCCTCGGGCGACGGCCAGTCGTCGAGGTCTTTCAGGTCACGCGACACTGCCTTGGCGCCGCCGGCTGCTTCGAGCCATTCGGCGAAGCTCTCGCCGGGGTGGCGCTCGTCGGCGAACCTGGCGACCACCCGCACGGTGGCTTCTGCCGCCGCCTTCGCTGGTAACCGCAGGGCGCGCTGCGCGAACTCGATCTCCGTGTTGCCCACGTGGCCACCGAGGAGCATCTGGTATCCAGGTGCGGCACGGCCGTGCGCTCGGCGCTCGGCTCCGTGAAAGCCAATGTCCGCGATATGGTGCTGCCCGCAGCTGTTGGTGCAGCCGGAAATGTTTATCCGTACGCCGCCCACATCCCCGAGGCCTGCCTCTTCCAGGGCGGCCGAGATGTCGCCCGCGAGGCCGCGGCTTTGCGTGACCGCGAGGTTGCAGGTGTCCGCACCGGGGCACGAAACGACGTCGCGTGCCATCTCGGCGCCGGCCTCCGCCATGCCGATCGCTTCAAGGGCCTTGTACAGACTCGGAAGCTGCTCTGCGCGAAGCGCGCGGATGGCGAGGTTCTGGCGGTTCGTGGTCCGGATGTCGACCTCGAAGTCCCTGATGATCGCTGCGAGCGCCCGGAACTGTGCCGCCGTGATGTCGCCCAGCTTTGCGTAGGCGACGGCGCTTACGGTCCCTTTGGCGACGCCGACCACCACGTTCGTCGATTCCCATCGCTCGTAGGGGTCGGTGTTGGCCTTTCCTCGAAGGGTCACGGGCGTGCCGACCGGGGTGACCTGCCCGCTGCGCGTCATGCCAGCGGGGTCGTCGCCGAGCTCCTCCACTATCGACGGAACGCCCCCCGGCCAGCTCGACGACGCCAGAAGCAGCTGCCGCTCGCGAAGGATGCGCCGGCGGAGCTCATCCATTCCGATCTCGTCGACGACCCACTTGAGCCGGGCACGGAGTTTGTTGAAGCGGTTCCCGTAGTGGTCGAAAGTGCGCAGGACCGCTTCGATCGTGGCGAGCAGATCCTCGCGGGCAGTGAACTCCTCGAGCGCCTGAGCCGGGTGCGGGTTCGCTCCGAGCCCGCCCGCCACGAAGACACGGAAGCCGGGTTCGAGCGTCCCGTCCGACTTCGGGCGGGCGACAGCGACGACACCGACGTCGTTGAACATCGCTTGACCGCAGTCGGTGGCGCAACCGGAGAAGTTGATCTTGAACTTACGTGGCAGCCGCTGACCGTAGGGATGGTGCAGGAAGTACCTAAACGTGGCCTCCGCCCAAGGACTGATGTCGAGCACTTCGTAGGGGCAAGCCCCTGCTAGGTGGCAGCCCATCACGTTGCGAACAGTGTCACCGCAAGCTTCACGAGAGGTGAGGCCGACCTCTGCGAGATCCCTCAGCATCTGGGGAACCCTCTCGAGCTGGACGAAGTGGAACTGGATGTTCTGGCGGGTCGTGATGTGGCCCCAGCCCCGGCTGTAGCGCTCGGAGACGTCTGCAAGGCGCTCGAGCTGCTCCGGGGTGACGCTTCCATACGGAAGCTTCAGGCGGACCATCTGGTTGTGGCCGCCCTGGCGCTGACCGTAGACGCCGTTGTTGAGGCGGAATACCCGGAACGCATCTTCGTCGACGGTCCCGGCGAGATGCGCTTCGAGGAGGACTTCGAACTTTGCGATGTCGGCTTCCAGCTCGGGGTCGATTGTTTGTAGCTCCACAAAGCCAATCTACCAATAGTTGATCTAAATAATCAACAATTCCGTTCTGCGACATCGGAGGATTACAGACGTAGAAGCTCGGCGACCTGGAAGGCGAGATCGAGTGACTGCCCTCCATTGAGGCGCGGGTCGCAGGTCGTGGTGTAACGCAGCTCCAACTGGTCCTCGAGCACCTCTTCGGTGCCTCCGAGGCACTCCGTAACGTCGTCCCCGGTGAGCTCGATGTGGACCCCTCCCGGCCAGGTTCCCTCACGGCGGCAGGCATCGAAGAACTCTCCGATCTCTCCCATTATGTGATCGAGATGCCTAGTCTTGCGTCCTGCGGAGCCGACGAACGTGTTCCCGTGCATCGGGTCGCACGTCCAGGCAACGGGATGCCCGGCTTTCCGCACGGCGTCGATCAGCGCAGGTAGGCGCCCGGCGACCTTGCCGGCGCCCATCCTCGTGATCAGGACTAGGCGACCTGGGACACGGTCCGGGTCAAGTTTGTCGCACAGCTCCACCACCTCCGCCGTGGAGGCCGTCGGTCCGATCTTTGCACCGACCGGATTCGAGATACCTGAGAGGAACTCCAGGTGAGCCCCGTCGATGTCCCGGGTTCGCTCGCCAACCCACAAGAGGTGCGCGGACGTGTCGTACCAGTCTCCGGTGAGGGAGTCCTGGCGGGTCATGGCCTCTTCGAAGCCGAGGATGAGCGCCTCGTGGCTCGTCCAGAAGTCCACTTCACGAAGCGCGCTCGCCGAGAGGTCGACTCCGCATGCCCGCATGAAGCGAAGTGCCCGCTCGATCTCCGAAGCGAGGGTCTCGTAGCGTTGCCCGCCGGGGCTCTGCGCTACGAACTCCCTGTTCCACGTGTGGACCTGGGAGAGGTCCGCAAACCCTCCTTTTGCGAACGCACGGAGCAGGTTGAGCGTCGAAGCCGACTGGTTGTAGGCGTCGAGAAGTCTTCTAGGGTCCGGGAGGCGTGCTTCGAGGGTCGGGGCGTCGTCGTTGACGAGATGTCCTCGGAAGCTCGGTATCTCCTGGCCGTCGACTATCTCCGTCGGGGCGCTCCTCGGCTTCGCGAACTGGCCGGCAATGCGTCCGACTTTGACAACGGGAACGCCGGCGCCGTAAGTAAGGATCGCAGCCATCTGCAGGATCACCCGGAGCTTGTCGCGGATGCTGTCTGCGGTGAAGTCGTTGAAGGACTCGGCGCAGTCGCCGGCCTGCAAGAGGAAAGCCCGGCCAGCTGCCACTTCCGCAATACCTGCGGACAGGCTGCGCGCTTCGCCCGCGAACACGAGCGGCGGAAGGCCCGACAGCACCTTGAGCGATCGCTCCAGGGCGAAGGCGTCCGGCCAGTCCGGCTGTTGTGCCGCCGAGCGAGTCTTCCAGCTGCCCGGATTCCACGACGATGAACTGCGCATGTCCACCAGATTGGCCCAAACCGGGGTGCTTATCAATGCGACGCTCATGGCATTAGTGTGCAGCACCAATGGTCGAGCGCATCGGGGTGTTCGGAGGAACCTTCGACCCTATCCACATAGGCCATCTCGTAGCGGCCATCAACTGTCGCCACACGCTCGGTTTGGACCGTGTCATCCTGATGGTCGCAAACGAGCCGTGGCAGAAGGTCGGGGCACGACAGCTGAGTCCCGCTCCGGATCGCCTGGCCCTGGTGGAAGCGTGCGTCGAAGACGTCGAAGGCCTCGAAGCGGGTCGTATGGAAATCGATCGTGGCGGCCTTTCCTACACGGTGGACACACTGCGCGCGCTCACCCTCGCCGATCCGATCTCCCAGCTGTTTCTCATAGTCGGATGGGACGTCGCCTCCTCGCTCGAAACCTGGGAACGCTGGGAGGATCTGCGGGAGCTGGCGACGCTCGTCGTCGTCAACAGGCCGGGTTCGACGCCCCCGGTGTCGCTCTCGGCTTCGGGGTGGCGTGTCGAGAGCGTGGGCGTGCCGAACCTCGAGATATCGAGCACCGACCTGCGCCAACGGGCCGTTCACGGCCGACCGCTCGAATACCTCATTCCGGCCGGTGGTGTCGAACTTATCCGGGCCAGAGGGCTGTATTGTGGAGACGAATGCTGACTGCCCATCGCGGGACGACCTCGAGCAGGCCGGGTAGCGCCGGGCAGCCGACGGCGGTCAGTCGTTTGGAGCGTCTCAGGTGGCGACGTCGCCGGTTCAGGGAAGTGATGGTGGTCGTGGCAATACTCACCGCTTTACTAGTAGCAACAGTGGTCATACTGGGCCGGCAATGGCTCGACAACCCGGGGGGTTCGGCTGCACTTCCATCGGCGAGCGCGCAGCACATCGTGGTGTCGGGCGTCGAAGTCGCTCTTGCCGGCGGAAGCCGTTGAGTTCAACGACGGCTGGTCGGGCGGACTCCCCGACGATTCGGGAGCTTTGCGTCGAGGCGGCGAGAGCATGTTTCGACAAGGGAGGAGAAGACACGGTCATCTTGGGCGTGGGGGCGTCGCTTGGTATCACCGACGCGTTCGTCATCACTAGCGCGACGAGCTCTCGCCAGGTTCGGACGATCACAGAAGCGGTCGAGCTGAAAGTGAAGGCGGCAGGCGGGATTGCTCCGCGCTACATCGAAGGACTTAGCGATGCGAGATGGGTGCTCATGGACTACGGTGATTTTGTAGTACATGCCATGCTCGGCGAGGCGCGCGACTTCTACCGGCTTGACGGTCTGTGGTCCGATGCCGACGCTTGGGAATGGGCGGCTCCGGACCCTGCAAACTCAAGAATCGGGTTGTAAAAGCCGAATATAAGGAAAGACGGTATTCGACGGACCACGGTCCTGCCGTCGCCGAGAAACGGTCAGACGAGCCCGGAGATGGAAGACGTGTTACAGCTAAGCGAACCCAGAACCGCAACGTCGATTGTCGAACCTCACGGGTTCAAATTGGTCGAAGAGGACGACGTCGCTTTCAGTCTCGGCCTGTGCCGGGAGATCCAGCGGATCTACTCTGCCTACCACGACGGCATTCTCACTCCTAGCGACGGGGTGAGGGACGGCGTCGCCCTCAGCCTGGAGATGCTCACCGTGCTGCGAGCCACGGTGACCGAAGGTATGCCTGCGATGCGGCTCGAGGTGGCGGCAGCGCAGGCGAGAGAGATCGTTGGTGTCCTGTTCGGTCTTGAGAACGCCGAGCGGTCGCTCGTCATGGCACAGGCGAGACGCAAGCTCAACTGCCTCGGTGTGGTGGAGCTGAACCGCTCCAAAGCGGAGCGATCCACACAAAGCGCCGGGGCCAAGGCGCCGCAGCGAGAATCGCTGCTTTCGAGGCTGGCTTCGCGACGCCGTCGCCGCTTTGCTGCTATCGACTATTCGATGTAGCTCTCGGACGTAGATCCCGGATGTAGATCCGCAGCGTCGCGGGGGTAGCTTGTCTGCATGACCCCCTCCATGCCGGCAAACCTTGGGCAGTTGAGAGACAGCGGGTGGGAATCCGTCCCGGTCAAGGAGGAGGTGCGACGTAACGTCGCTGCTCGACTCACATCGGGCCGCCAGATAGTCGACGGCCTGATCGGATACGAGGATACGGTCCTTCCGCAGCTGGAGAACGCCCTCCTCGCCGGCCACGACGTGATCTTCCTCGGCGAGAGAGGCCAAGGCAAGACGAGGATGATCCGATCCTTGACGTGCCTGCTCGACGAGTGGATTCCAGTAGTCGCAGGATCGGAGATCCAGGATGACCCTTACCATCCGGTCTCACGGTACGCGAAGGACCTGATCGACGAGCACGGCGACGATACGCCGGTCGGCTGGGTGCATCGCGACCAGCGCCTCGGCGAGAAGCTCGCAACGCCCGACACCTCCATCGCGGACCTGATCGGTGAAGTGGACCCAATCCGGGTTGCCGAGGGCCGCTACCTGTCCGACGAGCTCACCCTGCATTACGGCCTCGTGCCTCGCACCAACCGGGGGATCTTCGCCGTCAACGAGCTTCCCGACCTCGCCGAGAGGATCCAGGTCGGCCTCCTCAACGTCCTCGAAGAGCGCGACGTCCAGGTCCGCGGGTACAAGATCCGTCTCCCCCTCGATGTGCTTCTTGTTGCCTCGGCGAACCCGGAGGACTACACGAACCGCGGTCGGATCATCACACCGCTCAAGGACAGGTTCGGCTCCCAGATCCGCACCCACTACCCGCTCGACATCTCCACCGAAATGCGGGTGGTCGCCCAGGAGGCGACCACCGTCGCCGTTCCGGGTGTCTCGGTGCAGGTGCCGACGTTCATGGCCGAGATCGTTGCGACTCTCACCCATCTCGCCCGCCAGAGCCCACACGTCAACCAGCGCTCCGGGGTCTCGGTGCGCCTAAGCGTAGCGAACTTCGAGATCATGGTCGCAAGCGCTGTCAGGCGAGCGTTGCGTTTCGCCGAGACAGAAGCAGCCCCGCGGATCGCCGATCTCGCCTCGTTAGGCGCGTCGACCGTTGGCAAAGTGGAGTTGGACTCGATTGATGACAGTCGGGACAGTCACGTCTTCGAAACGCTGGTGTCGCAGGCGGTCCTCGGCGTGTTTCGGAGTGCGGTCGGCCCCGAACATCTAAAGGCTGTAGCGGCAGATTTCGACGGAGGTCGGGTGCTCCACAGTGGAGACGACGTTGTGGCATCTGATTTGTTAGAAGCACTCCGCGATTTTCCCGGCCTTCGCGAGGCGGTTTCTTCGATCGCTGCGATCAGCGGTGCCGAGTCTCCGGCTGTCGTCGCATCTGGAGTCGAGCTGGTTTTGGAAGGTATGCACCTTACGAAGCGCCTCAACAAGGACCAATCCGCCAACCGGGCCCTCTACAGGGCCCGCTAGGGCGTCGGGAGCCATGAGGCGATTCACCTACTCTCGCTGGGATGGGACCCAGACTGGGTTCGAGTTCGACGCGGACGACGTCTTTGGTGAGCTGACTGACGAGCTGCTCTTCCACGGCGACCTCAACCAGGCGCTTCACCGTTTGCTGCAGCGCGGTTTCACCGACCGCAACGGGAGTCGCATAGACGGTCTGAGGGACCTCCTGCAGAAGCTGCGTGAGCGCAAAGCATCGCTGTTGGAGAACTACGACCTCGGAGGCGCCTTCAGCGGGCTGGCTGAGAACCTACGCGACATACTCGACGAGGAACGATTGGCAATCGACGAGGCTCATCGGGCCGCCCAGAACTCCGGGGATCCGAGACGCGCCGAGGTCGCAGATGCCGCCCTCAGCACCAAACGAATGGCTTTGGACCTTCTTCCGCCCGACCTCGCCGGCCAGATTCAATCTCTCCAGAACTATGACTGGACCAGCGTACAAGCTGAGCAGCGTTTCGCACAGCTACTGGAGCAGCTGCGATCGCAGATCCTGCAGAGCCACTTCAATCAGATGTCGCAAGGCATGTCGGACATATCGGAGCAGTCGATACAGGCGATGCGGGAGATGTTTGACGAGCTCAACCGGATGATCGAAGCTCGTGGCGCGGGTCGGGACACCGAAGAGGACTTTGCCTCTTTCATGGAGCGCTTCGGCGACATGTTTCCCGGCAATCCGGCGAACCTCGACGAGTTGTTGGCGCAAATGGCAAGCCAGATGGCAGCTATGTCCCAGCTGCTCAATTCGATGACCCCGGAGCAACGGGCAGAGCTCCAGCGGCTTTCGGATGCGCTCTTGGAGGACATGGACCTGAGATGGCAGGTCGAGCGCCTCGGGGCCAATCTGAGAAGCGCTTTTCCTCAGGCGGGTTGGGAGGGAAGTTACGCGTTCTCGGGCAGTGACCCCCTCGGGCTGTCTCAGGCAGCGTCAGTGCTCTCCAATCTCGGCGACCTCGACGCTCTCGAGTCGATGATGACATCTGCGACGAACCCGGGGGCGCTCGCGGAAGTCGACATCGACAGGGCGCGCGAACTTCTCGGCGACGATGCCGCCCGGTCCCTCGAGCAGTTGGCGCGCCTCGCCCGCCAGTTAGTCGAGGCGGGCCTGATGGACACGAAGGGCGGACGCCTGGAGCTGACGCCTCGGGGGCTCGCGAAGATCGGTCGTAATGCGCTGAGCGAGCTTTTCTCCGACGTCGTCAAGGACCGGATGGGCGGTCATGAGATCGAACGACTCGGAGTCGGCCACGAGCGGACTTTCGAGACGAAACATTACGAGTGGGGTGACCCTTTCAACCTGTCGATCGAACGTACGGTTCGAAACGCGGTTATGCGCAACGGTGGCGGGGTCCCCGTGCGCCTCGTTCCCGACGACTTCGAGGTGGACCAGACGGAGTCGGTCACGTCCTCTTCGACGGTCCTGGCGATAGACCTGTCCTTGTCGATGCCGATGAGGGGGAACTTCCTGGCGGCAAAAAAAGTCGCCATGGCTCTCCACTCTCTTATCGCCAGCCGTTATCCCCGCGACTACCTGGGGATGGTGGGATTCGGGGAGCTCGCCCGCCAAATCAAGGCTGAATCCCTTCCCGAGGTTTCTTGGGATTTTACGTATGGCACGAACATGCATCATGCGATGGTCCTGTCAAGGCGCATGCTGGCAGGCAAGGCCGGTACCAAGCAGGTGATCATGATCACCGACGGCGAGCCAACCGCTCATATCCTCGCCAACGGGGAGCCTTTCTTCGACTATCCCCCGACGCCGGAAACCGTGCGCGTAACGCTCGAGGAAGTCCTGCGACTGACCCGAGACGGCATCCGGCTGAACACGTTTATGCTCGACGCCACCGGTCATTTGCGTGGGTTCGTCGAGAAGATGACGCGGATCAACGGCGGTCGCGCTTTCTATACAACGCCCGAGAACCTCGGGAGCTACGTGCTGGTCGACTTTTTGGAGCACAAGCGGGTCCAACGTCGAAGCGCGTAGTCCGGCGGCCAGCCCCGTTTTTTTGACTAATCTCTGGCGGTGCATGTCATAGTGGTCGGCTGCGGCCGAGTGGGCAGCGAACTGGCTGGCCGTATCCGCCGGGAAGGTCACAAGGTCGCGGTGCTCGACAAGAACCCGAGCTCCTTCCGCCGCCTCGCCGCCGAGTGGGACTGCGAGCAGGTCGTGGGGTTCGGTTTCGACCAGGACGACCTGCGCAGGGCGGGGATCGAGCACGCGGGTGCGGTTGCGGCAGTGACAAGCGGCGACAACACGAACATCCTGACTGCTCGGATCGCACGTGAATGCTTCGAAGTGGCCCACGTAGTTGCGAGGATCTACGATCCGCGCCGGGCGGCGATATACCAGCGGCTGGGCATATCGACGGTAGCGACTGTCAGCTGGACCGTCGATCAGGTCGCCAGGAGGCTGATCCCTGGCGGAGTCGGCTCGGAGTGGACCGATCCGACGGGCACTGTCAATCTCGTGGAGGTGCCTCTGCCGGCGTCGCAGTGCGGGAAACCTGTTGCGGATCTGGCGTCGGGGGACCGGTGGCGTCCGGTGATCGTCACGAGGGGCGTCCAATCGGTGCTCGTGAGGCCGGGTTTAGTGGGGCAGGAGGGCGACGTGGTGCATTTCGCAGTGCGAACCGAGGACCTCGAGGAAATGACGGGGAATCTCGGATTCGCCCCAGTGATTGGCGGTCCGCAATGAAGGTGTCTATCGCCGGAGGTGGCGTCGTCGGTCGCTCGATCGCTCGTGACCTGTCGAGGAACGGCCACGAGGTACTGATCGTCGAGGTGGACGACTCGGTTGTGAAGCGCCAGGCCGGGACAGGCGGATGGCGATGGATAGGCGGCGACGCCTGCGAGGTGAGCGTCCTCCAAGAGGCGGAGTTCGGCTCCGCTGACGTTGTCGTGGCGTGCACGGGAGACGACGAAGACAACCTCGTGGTGTCGCTTCTTTCGAAGCAGGAGTTCGCGGTGCCGCGGGTGATCGCACGCGTGAACCACCCGAAGAACATATGGCTCTTCAATGAGACCTGGGGCGTCGACGTCGCAGTGTCGACCCCTCATCTGATGACTGCCCTCGTCGAAGAGGCCCTGTCGGTAGGGACCCTCGTGCCGCTGATGAGCCTTGCTGACGGGCGCGCAGGACTGGTCGAGGTGACTTTGGACGAAGGTTCTCCTGCGATCGACCGGGCGATTGCGGATCTGGGCATGCCACGCGAGTCGAGCGTTGTCGCAGTAGTGCGAAGCCGTCGAGTGATGGTGCCACGCGGGGATACCACCCTGGCGGTAGGAGACGAAGTCATCGTTCTCGTGGCCGAAGGCGCTGAGGAGCTGGTCAAGGCAATTCTCACCGCCTAGGGAATCTCACCACGTTGGGATCCGGGAAAAAAGAATTGCGCAGGGCTTGATATCCGACGCGGAATCGAACAGTATTACACTCGTGTAGTTACGTGCGTAGCTCTTTGGGCGATCGGCCCTAGGGCCACCTTGAAGATCAAGGGTGCAGGGATCGAGGAAACCGTGTTCAGCGATATGATCCATTTGATCGACAGACCGCAGCAGGTTTGGCAGCGCAAGGCGAACTGCATGGGCGTGGACCCAGACCTGTTCTTTCCGGAGCGGGGCAGCTCGACGAGGGAGGCGAAGGAAGTCTGCCGGGGGTGCGTCGTGCGCGAGGAGTGCCTTGAGTACGCCGTTACCTACGGAGAGAAGTTCGGCATCTGGGGCGGCTTGAGCGAGCGGGAGCGGCGCAAGATCCGCCGGCGTCGCACTCTAGAAGCCAAGACCGCGGTGGCTGGTTAACTCCCGTTCGTCGCTGGGGCGCCTCGCGGAATCTCAGCCAGCGCAGAATCTTCCCCCGTCGAGGCCCGCCTTCTCCAGGCGGGCCTCGATCGTCACACCTTCTGAAAGGGCAAGCTGCTCCCAGCGTGTTCGCCGTTCCGCGTGCAGGACGGCCCGAGGTACGAGGCCCACCAGTTCGGCGCGCTCGACAGGCATCCTCCACGCGACCTCGTCGTAGACCATGCCCGGTCCGACGGCGAATGGCGCTATCAGGTTGCACGACACCTGGACGTGTGAGCCGACGGCCAAGCCGAGCGTCCGCACGGCAGGTGAGCGGACCTCGGCGGCGACGCGCCGGGCAGCAGCGAGGTCGGGATCTGTGAGCCACAAGTTGTATGCCACTAGCACTGGACGGGATCCGACTGCTGCCGCACCGGCGCTCGGATGCGGACGAACCGGGCCATAGTCCGGATCGAGACTCCGCCAGGCGTTGCGACGTACCTCGGGCAGCGAACGCTCGTCGCCGTAGACAAAGCACGGGAGACCAAGGCTCTTTGATGCCCACCACGCGAAGCTGTCCCGCATGGCGGTCGTGACGTCAGCGTGATTTTGTCGTCCTGTGAGCTCTGACAGATCGACGAATGGCACCACGTCTAGCGCGCCAAGGCGCGGGTGGGCGCCCGAATGAGTTCGGATGTCGATTTGTGCGACGGCCGCCTCTGCGACCCTTCGAACTGCCGCTTGGAGGTCGTCCTTGCACCCGGCAAGGGTCAGCACCGAGCGGTTGTGGTCGGAATCGCTCTGCACGTCGATTATCGCCGGGGCGCCTTCGATCGTAAGGGAGTCGATCGTCGTCATGTCGCGCCCTTCACTGACGTTGATGACACATTCGAAGATCGTCTCTGGCATAGCTCTCGAAAGTAGCTTCCGATCAGGACTACAATGCGTCCTATGCTCGCGAATTTGTTCGGCGGTGATGGCCTGATAGTCATCGTCGTGGCTTTGGTCGTTCTCGTCGGCGGGGCGCAACTGCCCAAGATCGCCCGTAACGTCGGTTTGGCCGGCAAGGAGTTCCGCAAAGCGCAGCACGAAGCAGAGGAGGAGGGTCGTGCGGGTGATGCGAGGTCGGCCGCAATGCCGCCTCCGGCACCGATCGCTGCTCCGGTGGTTACCCCTCCGATACCACCTGTCCAAGTGCCTGCCAGCCAGCCGGTAGCGAGCGAGCAGGCGGCGATCACCATGACGCCGGCGCAACTAGACGAGCTGCTGAAAGCCCACGAGGCCCGGGTTCGCGGCGAGTCGAACAACAACTGACGGCGCTAGAGCCGCCAGGAGGACCGAGGACCTAAGCGGAGGTAAGCCTGTTCAGCCCTCTGCGCTGGCGGGCGATTCGCCTGCGCTCTCGCTCTGACGCGCCACCCCACACCCCGTGCTCAATCCGGTTGAACAGGGCGTACTCCAAGCACGGAAGCTTGACCGGGCACTCGGCGCAGATCTTGCGAGCCACTTCGACACCGACGCCGTCGCTCGGAAAGAACGTCTCGGGAGGAAACTCTCGACATCTGCCTGCGCTCATCCAGTTTGTGTCCACCGAGACCCTCCGTAGTTCTTAGCAACCTAATTATTGGTTCCTCGTCTAAGAAACCCATGAGAACGGCGTCACATAGTCTACGGGAGTTGTCGCCCGAGTAGGTGGAACGAACCAGCCGAGTGTTGACCGTGACGTCTAAGGTGTTTATTCCCCGCACGACGTCGGTGCTAACGTGCCGGCATGGAACGCATCGAGTGTCAATGGTGCAAAGCGCAAAACGAGGCTGGCCAGGCGACGTGTTCCACTTGTGGGGCGCCACTCGACGCGCGAAACAAGGTGAGCGACTCGGGCTGGAAGGAGGCACCGCGGCTACGGGACATGACGGAGTTCCGGTTCTCGTCTTCCACCTGCCAGGTAGAAGGAGAGCTGGTCCCTGTCGCCGAGGTGAACCTGGCCTCTGGCGATTCGGTCTTCTTCGAGCATCACGTCCTCCTGTGGAAGGACGAGTCGACGCCTCTGTCCGCTCTCAACACGGGCGGCGGGATCAAGCGGATGCTCGGGGGCATGCCCCACGTCGTCTCGATCGCCCACGGCCCCGGCCGGGTCGCCTTCTCCCGCGACGCTGCCGGTGAAGTCGTCGTCCTGCCGATGCATCCGAGCATGGAGATCGACGTCCGCGAGCACGCCTTCCTCGTCGCATCGCACTCGATCAGCTACAGCTTCGTGCGAATCAAAGGGATGACCAACGTTCTGCACGGCGAAGGCATGTTCATGGACAGGTTCGTGACCTCCGGGGAGCAGGGCATCTTGCTCTTGCACGGATATGGGAATGTGTTCGAGCGGACGTTGCGCCCGGGCGAGAAGATCCTCGTCGAGCCCGGCGGGTTCTTGTACAAGGATTCGTCGGTGACCATGAACACGGTGCAGCAGAACGTGAAGACAGGGATGATGCGCCACGGCATGTTCCTCGCCGAGATGACCGGACCTGGCAGGGTCGGTATCCAGTCGATGTACGTCCACGCCGGCGCCGAGTAGCTCACCGTCGTGTCGAGGAGGTCGCACTGATGGCCGAGTTCGTTTGCCGCTATTGTCGGATCCCTAGCGATCCGACAGGTCCGAGTTGCCCTAGCTGCGGTGCTCCGATCGACGTTCGCGACGTGGTCAGCGACTCCGGTTGGGAGGAGCAGCCTCCTATCCGCGACATGGCGAAGATCGCCTTTGGCGGGTCGACCTGTCAGGTGGAAGGCACGACGGTGCCGGTTGCCGACTTCGGCTTGACCGGCAGCGAATCCATCTTTTTCTCCCATCACAGCGTCTTGTGGACGGAGCCCACCGTGAGGATGGACGCCATGTCCATGGCCGGCGGCTGGAATCGCGTCCGTGCCGGCCTTCCCCTCGTGATGATGAACGCCCGGGGCCCCGGACATATCGCGCTGTCGGAGGATTCCCCCGGCGAGGTAATAGCCCTCCCGATGAGGCCGGGCCATCAAGTGCATGTGCGCGAGCACAGGTTCTTCGCGGCCACAACCACAGTCGGATACAAGTGGTACCAATCAGGTGTCTGGTACACGACGGGGCAGGGTGACGACACCGAATTCCACTACCCGATCGGCTACAACATCGACGCGTTCCAAACCGACGGGGCGAACGGGCTTCTCCTGTTGCACGCGCCCGGCAACGTCTTCGTCCGCAACCTTGCAGCGCGCCAGCCGATCTGTATCCAGCCCACATCGCTGCTCTACAAGGACGCGTCCGTCGGAATGGCCCTCCACATCGAGTACCCGAACGCTGGGCTCATGTCGTGGAACACGCGTTACAGCTACCGGCAGGTGTGGCTGCGGCTCTGGGGACCGGGACGAGTAGCAGTCCAGTCTGTCTACGAGCGTCCGGAGGGCAGCGAATGGATCACCGGGACGTCAGGAGCGACGGAAACGCGCTGGTGAGCGCGCACAGGTCCCGAGCCTGTTAGAGTAGGGCTATGACGTTTGTTGGGATTGCTTTCTTCTCACGTCGACTTCTTCTATAGGCGGGCTTCTCATTGCGCCCGCCCGACCTCCTGAGCCTTTACGGCCAGGAGGTTTTTCAATTTATCTCCCAAGAACCCGTGTCAAAGAAGGTGCCAAAGATGACCGCTTACAAATACGCAACGCCATGCGAAATGCCATTTCATCGCTACAGTCCGTTCAGGCCACTCGAAGATGTCACCGACTTCCGCCGCACCTGGCCGGAAAAGCATCTGGAGCGGGCGCCGCTTTGGTGCAGCGTGGATCTCCGAGACGGTAACCAGGCACTCATCGACCCGATGGATCCCGCCCGCAAGCTTCGTTTCTTCGAGACGCTCGTGGGGATGGGGTTCAAGCAGATCGAGGTTGGTTTTCCCGCTGCCAGCCAACCCGACTTCGAGTTCATCCGCCAGATCATCGAAGAGGATCGCATCCCAGACGACGTATCGATCCAGGTCCTCGTCCAATGCAGGCCTGAGCTGATCGAGAGAACCTTCGAGGCGATAGCCGGCGCCCGGCACGCGATCGTGCATTTCTACAACTCGACGTCGATCCTGCAACGCAAAGTCGTCTTCGGCATGGACAGGGACGGCATCACCGAGATAGCGACGAGCGCGGCGCGTATGGTCAAGAAGTTCGAGGCGACGATCCCCGAGACCCGGGTCAGCTACGAATACTCGCCTGAAAGTTTCACAGGCACCGAGCCCGACTACGCGGTGGAGGTGTGCTCCGCGGTCATGGACGTGATATCACCGAGCGTCGACGACCCGATCATCATCAACCTGCCGAACACGGTCGAGATGTTCGGCCCAAACGTCTATGCGGACGTCATCGAGTACGTGAACGCAAACCTTCCCAACCGCAGCGCAGTCGTGCTCAGCGTCCATCCGCACAACGATCGCGGAACCGCCGTCGCTGCCGCCGAGCTCGCCCAGCTTGCGGGAGCCGACCGTGTCGAGGGAACGCTGTTCGGCAACGGGGAACGCACCGGAAACGTCGACGTCGTGACGCTGGCGCTCAACCTTATGAGCGAAGGAATCGACCCGCACCTAGACCTTCATGACATCGACGACCTGCGCCAAGTGGCGGAATACTGCAACCGCCTACCCGTGCACCCGCGCCACCCCTACGCTGGGGACCTCGTATACACCGCTTTCTCGGGATCGCACCAAGACGCGATCAAGAAAGGGATGGATGCCCTGCCCGACAACTACAGCCGCTGGGAGGTCCCGTACCTGCCCATCGATCCGAAACACGTCGGGCGCAACTACGAGGCGATCATCCGGGTCAACAGCCAGTCCGGCAAAGGGGGCGTCGCCTACCTCATGGACTTCGAGCATAATCTCGACCTGCCCCGCGGGCTTCAGGTGGAGTTCTCGAAGACCGTCCAGGCGATAACCGAGGCGACAGGAACAGAGATTAAGCCGGCGGCGCTGTGGGACGCGTTCAGCTCCGACTACCTCGCGGAGGGGGCCAACATGCGCCTGCTCACCAGCGAAGTTTCCTCGGGGGAAAAAGGCACCCGCGTTACCGCCCAGATCCTGCTCGACGGCCACCACGAGACGGTCCACGGCGATGGAAACGGACCTGTAGACGCCCTCGTGAACGGGCTTCGCCAGATCCTCGGGATGCATATGGAGGTGTGCGACTACCATGAGCACGCGCTGACGTCGGGGTCGGAGGCGAGCGCGGCTGCCTACGTGTCTGCTAGAGGAGCCGACGGCGTGACCTTGTGGGGTGTCGGGATGCACTCGAGCATTCTCGACGCGACTCTCCACGCAGTGATAAGCGCCGCCAACAGACTGCGCGATCGCAACCGCGGGTAGGATCGGGTTCTATGTCCACCATGTCAACAGACGGTCAAGCTCCGCCGCGCGGCCATGTACGGGTCATGTACCTCGGGCCGGTGGCGCCACATTGGCGGGTCGACTCCGACTTCGGTGAGCGGCCTGTCATAGAGGACTTCCGCCAGCGGGTGCTCGCGCGGCTATTGCTCCTCCCGCCCCACGATCCCCAGTTCCGGCGCAACCGCGAGCGGGTGGTCCGCGACGCGGAGCGCGAGAATCTGATTTTGGACTGGGATCTCGGCATGCCCGAGCACGAGGGCGACTCCTGATCGGATGACCTCGACGGGGCGGTCATCGGTAATCGACCTCGAAGCGCCCGACCAGCACCGAGGGAGTCAGGCGTGGAAGGGAGAGCGCTATCTGAACCGGGAGCTGTCGAACCTCGACTTCAACGAGCGGGTCCTCGACATGAGCGAGCGCAAAGACATGCGTCTGCTCGAACGGGTGAAGTTCCTGGCCATATACGCGTCCAACATGGACGAGTTCTTCCAGGTGAGGGTAGCCGGCCTCAAAGACCAGCTTGCGGCGGGTATCGGTACGGCTCCAGACGGACTTCCCGTCGACGAGCAGCTGCGGGCGATACGCAAGGTAACGAGCGGGCTGCTCGCACGTCGGGTGGCGGTGCTCGAGCACCTGGTTGGGCTCTTGGCGGCCACAGGACTGACCGTATGCAACTGGGACTCCCTAGGCGAGGCTGACCGCGCCTGGGCGCAGAAGGTTTTCGGAGAACGGATCTTCCCCGTGCTCACGCCGCTGGCGGTCGACCCGGGACATCCTTTCCCGTACATCTCCAACCTTTCGCTCAACCTGGCGGTCATCGTGAGGGATCCCGAGGGAGGGGAGCGCCGCTTCGCAAGGGTGAAGGTGCCCCCGCTTCTGCCGGGGCTTCTTGCGATGCCTGACGGTGAGCGCTTCATCTGCATCGAACAGGTGATAGCGGCGAACCTTGCGACGTTGTTCCCGAGCATGACTATCGAGAGCCATCACGCGTTTCGCGTCACGCGCAACGCAGACCTCACCTTGGAAGATGAAGAGGCAGACGACCTCCTCCTAGCGGTCGAGATGGAACTTCGCCGGCGGCGCTTCGGACGTGCCGTGCGCCTCGAGGTCGACGAGACAATGACCGAGGAGGTCCGAGCACTGCTGACCCGGGAGCTCGACCTACAAGACGAGGACGTCTACGTCTCTCCGGGTCCACTCAATCTCGGTGTTCTGTGGCAGCTCTACGGGCTCGCGAGGCCCGATCTCAAAGACGACATGTTTGTCCCAGTGAGGCCGGCAAGGCTCGGTTCAAGCAATGGCGGCGCAGCAGATGTGTTCGCAGCGATCCGCCAAGGCGACATTCTTGTACAGCACCCCTACGAGAGCTTCTCCGACTCCGTCGAGGAGTTCGTGGATCAGGCGTCGCGCGACCCTAACGTTCAGGCGATAAAGCAAACGCTGTACCGGACGTCAGGTGACAGTGCGATCGTCAGGTCGCTCATCCGGGCCGCCGAGCGCGGCAAGCAGGTTGCGGCGATCGTCGAGCTCAAAGCCCGCGGCGACGAAGCCGCCAACATAGGTTTCGCGCGAGCCCTCGAACAGGCAGGAGTGCATGTGGTCTACGGCCTGGTCGGCCTGAAGACGCACGCGAAGCTGTCGCTTGTCGTTCGCCAAGAAGGTGACGGTATCTCCCGCTATTGCCACATCGGAACGGGCAACTACAATGCCACAACTGCACGCAGTTATGAGGACATCGGGATCCTGACATGCAATCCTGACATCGGCGCTGATCTCACTGACCTGTTCAACTACCTCACCGGTTACAGCCGGCGCGAGGAGTACAGGAAGTTACTCGTGGCGCCAAGCTCCCTCCGGCGGCGCATCCTGGAGTTGATCGAGCGCGAAGCCGCCTTCGGCGAGCGCGGCCGGATCATCTGGAAGCTCAACAACCTGGTCGACCCGGGGATCATCGACGCCCTATATAGGGCGTCTGGTGCGGGAGTCGGGATCGACTTGATGGTGAGAGCTATCTGCTGCCTGCGGCCCGGTATCGAGGGCCTATCGGAGAATATCAAGGTTCGAAGCCTCGTCGGGCGCTGGCTCGAGCACTCACGGGTCTACTGGTTCTCCGCAGGGGCCGCTGAAGCCGACGGAGAGTTCTACATCGGCTCGGCCGACATGATGGACCGTAACCTCGACCGTCGCGTCGAGGCGATCGTACCTGTGGAGTCACCCGAGCTTTGCGCACGCCTCTGGGAGATTCTCGAGGTGGAGTTGACCGACGACGCGAGGACCTGGATGCTCGACTCCGCTGGACGCTGGCACAAAGGGCCGGTCGTAGGAGGGGTCAATGCTCAGCAGATAATGCAGGACCTGGCTCTTGCAAGGGCCGGCAGGCGTGCCCCCGAAGCGGATGTCTTGATATGACACTGACCGGTGACATGGTTCTTGCGGCGGGCGGTGTCGTTTGGAGGCGTCAAGGTTCCGTGTTGGAGGTCGTGCTGGTGCACCGGCCGAGATACGACGACTGGAGCCTCCCCAAGGGCAAAGTCGACCCAGGCGAAACTGACGAGGAGGCCGCCCTTCGCGAAGTCGAAGAGGAGACGACGCTGCGAGCAGCGCTCGGCCCCGAACTGCCGGGGACGACCTACCTCGATCGCAGTGGGCTCGTCAAGCGGGTCAGATACTGGGCGATGACCGTCGCGTCCGGCGATCCAACTGGGGCCAACGAGGTAGACACCGCCGAGTGGGTGTCGCTGCGTGAGGCAAAGTCGAGGTTGAGCTACCCACGCGACCTGGCGGTGATAGATGCCCTGCCGGGAGCGTTAGCGGGCTGATCCTCAGACGCTCGGAGGTAGCAGTCGCGTTGCATTCTCGAAGCACAACCAGAGCGGGATAGCGCACGCAGCGATACCCGCGACAAGTACGCCAAGGCGACGCCAGCGCCTGCACGTCGTCATCAAGATCCGCGCCGACAGCCACAGTAGGATCGCCCCGAGCCCGTAGGACAAGGCGGGGAACCACGCCTTCGCGCTGCCGCCTCCGGAGTTGAAGCCGGTCACCTTCCCCGTCGGCGCGTTCGGCGTCTTCGCGGTGTTCGACGTCGCCGAGGAAGGCACTTTGGTGGAGGTTCCGGCGGTCGCCGTGCCCGACGCAAGTGTCGAGATTGCCGGCGCCGTTGCCGTCGTCACGTGAACTGCGCTACCGACAAGCCGGGCTACGACGACGAGCCGGCTCGTTGCAGAGAAGATCGGGTTGCAGGTGGTGAGCGTCAGCTGCGCAAACGGTGTTCGAGCCAGGATCGCCACGTCAGTCGGGCTCACCACCAGTGGTGCCTCCGAGACCGAATAAAGCCACGTGTGCCCGGAGAGGTCCGTGATGTAGATGGAGTCGCCGGCTTTGAGCTGTCCCAACTTAAAGAACGGCGCTCCGAACGTGGTCCTGTGGCCGGCGATGCCGACGTTGCCCACCTGGCCCGGCAGCGCCGTTCCCTTGTAATGTCCGGGGCCCTCTGCCAAGTCGGCTTCAGCGGTACCTTCCACCACGAACTTGTCAACGCCGATAGCCGGAATCGAAAGGTGGTCGATAGCGTGTCCAGTAGGCACCGAGGGCAGCACTTCCGAAGCGGACCCGCCCGGCTGGATCGTGGTCCCGGTGTTCGCGCTTTGCGCTGGAGTTGCCGGGGTCGCCGCCGTGGCGCCGGAGGGCTCCTCCGGCGCCCGCGATGCGTCGGCTGCCGCAAGGGCTGAGAACTGCTTTGCCAGAACCGACTGGCTGTGACTCTCCGAGAAGTTAGTGCCAAAGAGCTGGTAGGCGACGAACAGGAGCACGACCACGCCGAGTGTGATCAAAGTGATGCCGGTCTCGCGGACTGCTTTGCGCACACGTCCAGTGGCCATAGCAAGTTGAGACACTAACCCGAAGATGGACGAGCCGGTCAGCGCCTCTTGGATTTCGCGGACGGGAGGTTTCCCGACGACCGCTTCGCTTTCGGGGCTTTCTGATTCTTCGGCTCCTTGCGCGACTTCGCGAGCTTCGCCGCCTTGGCTCCCCGCTTGTTCGTCAAGCCGGGCAGGATGTCGTCAGCTTCAGGGCTCCAGGGAGCTATTGCGCCGATTGCGGCAGCGCGGCGGGCGACCTCGTCTCGCGAGCTGGCTGCCGCCGACTTCTGGGCTGCCCCCGCGCCCGGCGACGCGGAGGCGTCGGGCCCGGACTGGTCAGCTCGGGGAGGGGAAGTAGAAGGTTTGCGCAGTTCGATTACAGCGTTTACCTCGTCAGGTTCGAGGGTGTTGGAACCGCCGAGCGAATATGCGGACGTCCCGCCGTTCTGGGTGAGGCTACCGCCGAGGCCGATCGTCGCGGCTTTGTCGGAAGACACACGCGAGTCGCCGCTGATGCCGGTAGGAGGGACGAGCCGGTTCACCCCGAGTGAACGGCCGCCTCCTGGTTCGCCGGACGCTGCCGGGGTCAACGCAGCGGCAAGCTTCGAGCCGATCATCGACGGTGCCGGTCGGGGCGACGCTCCAGGATTGGCCGGTGACGCGACCGTTGGCCGACCGTCTCCGGACCGCGAGGCGTCAGGGCCTGCGGAAAGACGCGAGTCGCGCAACGCCTCGGCGAGGGTCGCTTCGAGCGCCTGTCGTCGGAATGCTTCGGCGGGAGGCCCGCTGTTGTTGGAGTCGGGCGGATTCGGGAGCTCAGCCATGAACTCGTTATCGGTACACTGCAGGTCGATCCTTGAAGGATGTTCCTTTTTTCCCCTATTCGCCCGGAAGGTCGATGCGGGCGAGCCACAGACCAGGTGCGGAGAGCTCGGCTGGAGTCGGCAGGTGACGCTCGGAACTCCACAATCGCGCCAGTGCGGGCTCACCCGCCCGCTCAGCGACGCCATGGACGAACGACCGCCCTGCCTCGTAGTCCTCCTGGGACATCGAAATCCCGAATAGTTGGGCGAGCATCGTCGAACCTCGGGTGTCCTCGAGACGTCGCCGACGCAGCGCCTCAGCCATCGCAGGGTACGAACCGACCAGCCTGCGGCCCACGGAATCCAATTGGAAATCGATGTAGCCGGTGATAGCGCAGAGGATGGCTCGGAGCTGCGCCTGAAGCGAACGCTGAGCATCGTTTTGCATTTCCGCCAGCAGGGTCGAGGGATCACCGAAAGCTTCCTGCATGCTTGCCATGTCGCTCAAGTCGACACCTGCCAGGCGTGCTTCGATCGGGTCCGTCCTGGCGCTGAATGCGCCCACGTAGGCCTCGACTAGGAAATTCAGGCGATCTGACACGAACTGCTGACCGAGAACCGCTCGGTGGAATGTCTCGTTGAGGCAGATCCACATCCGCACGTCGTCTTCGGGCAGGCTCCACTCGGAGGCGAACTGCTGCACTGTGGAAGTGACAACCGCTATCTCGGTCCTGAAAGGCCTAGGCATCAGGGGGTCGAACTGCCCCATAGCCGTTTTGGCGAGCTGTCCTACCATTGACCCCGCCTGTAGACCGAGGAGGAAAGGCCCGAGAATCTGTGGGATCCCGGAGAACAGCGAGGCCAGGGGATCACCCCCAGGCTCCTGGCCTTGCGCCAGCCACGGGAACTGTCCAGGTGCTATCGGGCTCTCGCCCGTCTGGTCGGCCGGACTCGCAATCCGAGAGGCCAGCGTCTCGAAGTGATCTTTCCAGTCGTCGAGGGTACGCCTCGCCCACTCGACCCGGGTGATCGAAGCGACGGTGGTCAAACCTTCCGAAGGCCACGCCAAGCCTGTAGCCTCCGCAACGTGCATTTCTGCGACTCGCAGCAACTCCTC